>NZ_JBKGUN010000213.1:0-10481 GCF_046462195.1 Paracoccus sp. (in: a-proteobacteria)
GGCGGACATGACCCCGCTCATCCAACAGCAAGAACCTGACCACAAGGGGTTTTGAAACGCTCTCTAAGGGTTGGCATGCGCTCTGACGTCCAGCCTGTTGCTTTGGATGGCTCCAGATTGTTCACCACTGACCCCTGACTGCCTTGATGCCGCGCGCACGAGGCTGCGCAGCTTGCCGGGGTTCTGGTAGAATTCGCGCGGGCATTTGGAAAGGACCCAAGATGACAGTCACGAACGAAGTTGAACTGGCCGGGCTGAAGGAGATCGGCCGCATCGTGGCAAACACGATGCAGGCCATGGCCCGGGCAATGGAGCCCGGCATGACCACAGGGGAACTGGACAGAATGGGTCGCGACTTGCTGGAGGATGAGGGTGCCATTCCTGCGCCGGAAGCGACCTATGACTTTCCAGGGGCCACCTGCATCAGCATCAATGAAGAAATTGCCCATGGGATTCCTGGCAATCGGGTGATGGCGGCAGGGGATCTGGTCAACATCGACGTGTCGGCCTCAAAGGGCGGCTATTTTGCCGATACCGGAGCGACCTTTCGCATGGGGACGGTGCCTCCATCTCTGGATCGACTGTGCCGGGACGGAAGGCGTGCAATGCAGATCGGCATTGCTCAAGTGGGGAACAACAAGCCTTTGGCCGGGATCGGGAATGCCATCGGCCGCTTTGCATTCCAACGTGGCTATACGTTGATCCGTAACCTTGCCAGTCATGGCGTCGGCAGGGCCTTGCATGAAGAGCCTGCCGAAATCGCCACCTGGCCCACGCACGGCGACAAGAGGCGGATGCACAAGGGCCTTGTGCTGACCGTCGAACCCTTTCTGTCAACGGGCGGGACATGGGCTGTCGAGGGGGATGACAACTGGACACTCTATAGCCAGCCTCCGGCAGCGGTCGTGCAATACGAACACACCGTTGTCGCCACCGACCGCGGCGCGATTATCGTCACCTTGCCGGGCTGATTGAGCGGGGCAGGCTTTGGTTGAACATCCGTGCGCCGGCATCGTGGCTGACAGGCCTTTTCAGGGCGTGGCGGCGGCCCTTGCATGGCCGCCGCGAACTCGCGTCAGCCCATCCGTTCCGAAGCGTATTCGTTGGGGCTGGCAGGGAAGACGATGGTCTTGTCGCCACTGATAAAAGTGCGGCGATGGATGTGGGCATGAACCGCCCGTGCCAGAACCTGACTTTCCACGTCACGGCCAAGGCTGACATAATCGTCAGGCGACTGGGCATGGGTCACGCGGGCGGTATCCTGTTCGATGATCGGACCCTCGTCCAGATCGGCCGTCACGTAATGAGAGGTCGCGCCGATCAGCTTCACGCCCCGCTCGAACGCCTGCTTGTAGGGATTGGCACCCTTGAAGCTGGGCAGGAACGAGTGATGGATGTTGATGATCCGTCCCGACATCTTCTGGCACATCTCGTCCGACAGGATCTGCATGTAGCGCGCCAGCACGATCAGGTCAGCGCCCGATTCCTGGACAATGCGCATCTGTTCGGCCTCGGCCTCGGGCTTGTTGGCCTTTGTCACCTTGATGCAGTGGAAGGGGATGTCGTGGTTCACGACGACCTTCTGGTAGTCCATGTGGTTCGAGATGACCGCCACGATGTCGATGGGCAGCGCCCCGATCCGCCAACGGTACAGCAGGTCGTTCAAACAGTGTCCGAAGCGGGACACCATGATCACCACCTTCATTTTGGTGCAGGGATCGTGGAAGGCATAGTCCATCTGGAACGGCTGGGCGGCCGCGGCAAAAAGATCGCTCAGCTCCTCGCGGCTCTTGCCTTCTTCGGAGGCGAAGCTGAGCCGCATGAAGAAGCGCTCGTTCTCGAAGTCGGTGAACTGGGAACTGTCATGGATGTTGCAGCCATAATCGGCAAGAAAGGTGGAAATCGCCGAAACAATGCCTTTGCGAACCGGGCAAGAGACGGTGAGGATGATCTGAGGCATGAGTAGTGCACCTTTCCGAGGCTCAGCGTTTTGACAGGCCAGAGTGACACTGCCGGTCTAAGTCATATGTTCTTGATCGGCTTGCCGGGCCGATCGGGCCCAAACCGGCTTCGATGCGGTCCGCCAGAAAGGCTGCATGCCCTTCCACCTTTGAGCGCGGGCGTCTCCGCCTTCGCATCAGGGTGGCGCCGATGCATCTGCCGGAATGTGACATCACTGCGGCAAAGCGATCGGGCGGAACGGTGCATCGGCTTGTTACCAGTCGGGAACAACGTCTGGATGATCTAGCTTTCGCTGCGCCTTTTCACATGAACGATTGCGACGATCTGGCCGGATATCTGCGCCGCAGCCCGTTGCGGTACGTAAAAAGCACCAATTGTCCCTGTGCAGATGCCAAATAAAGATGGATTCGCGCGATACCGAGCTTTACGTAAACGTCATGAAGCTCGGCTAAGGCCTCTCTTGCTGCCATGGATCGGATGATGCTCCGCAAGGGGCTTGTGAGGCCACGACTTTAACGCCGTGCCGTTTGGTCGCAGGTTGGCATGTGTTTGCCGCTTGAAATTTCCGTCGCGAAGCTACCGCCGCCGCGTCGCACCTGTCCTGCCTTGGTGGGCAGGTTCCGGGAATAACCGTCGGACTGAAAGTTTGCCTGTCTCACGTCCAGTTCCAGGTCAGCCGCAGATGCAGCATGCGAACATGATCAGATGCCCCGGTTTTCTCCAGTCTTCTCAAGGCTAGAGACCTTTTGACCGTTCGGCTCTGGTTTCCCCTTTCGCCTTTGCAGCACGAAAAGACGGTAGCGTTTGGCTGGGCAGCCTCTCTGGCAGGCATATCGCCAACTCAGGAGGACAAAGCTTGACCTACACAACCAAGGCCGGCGATGCGGAAGTCCGGGCCGATGGCCCGCCGCCAGACAGCGTCATCCAGACCAGTTACGAACTTGGCCGCGACAATCTGGAAGGGCATCTGGGACCCTTCCACTTCAGCGTGCACAAGCCGGTCTTCGCAATCTCGGCCATCAGCGTCATCGCCTTCGTGATCTTCACGCTGGCCCTGCCCGAACTGTCGGGCAACCTGTTCAACACGCTGTTCACGGAGGTGACGCAGCGCTTCGACTGGTTCTTCATCGCTGCGGCGGATGTGTTCCTGATCCTTTGCCTGGTTCTGGTGGTCAGCCCCTTTGGCAGGATTCGCCTTGGCGGTGCCGATGCCGTTCCGGATTTCGGTTATATCAGCTGGTTCTCGATGCTGTTTGCGGCAGGCATGGGCATCGGCCTGATGTTCTATGGCGTGTCGGAGCCGCTTTCCCATTTCTCGTCCTCGCTGGGCGGGCCTGTTGCGGCAGCGGACGGGCTTCGGACCGATTGGGCGCCGCTGGGAGGTGGCGCAGCCGAGGCCGAGGCCATTCGCCTGGGCATGGCAGCCTCGATCTTCCATTGGGCGCTGCACCCTTGGGCCATCTATGCCGTGGTGGGCCTCAGCCTTGCCTTGTTCAGCTATAACAAGGGTCTGCCCCTGACGATCCGCTCGGCCTTTTATCCGATCTTCGGCGAACGTGTCTGGGGATGGCCCGGCCACATCATCGACATCCTGGCAGTCTTTGCCACGCTCTTCGGCCTGGCAACCTCGCTCGGGCTGGGCGCTGCGCAGGCCAATGCAGGGTTCAACAAGCTGTTCGGGATGCCGATCAACGAAACGTCGCAGATCATCCTGATCCTCGGCATCACCGCCATCACCCTTTTCTCCGTCATCCGCGGCCTGGAAGCGGGCGTGAAGATGATGTCCGAGATCAACATGGGCCTAGCCTTCCTGCTGCTGATGTTCGTTCTGTTCGCGGGACCGACCCTGCTGCTGGTCACCGATATCGGCAGTTTCCTTGTGGCTTATGTCGAATACCTGCCTGCGCTGTCGAATCCGGTGGGACGCGATGACGTGAACTTCATGCAGGGCTGGACCTCGTTCTACTGGGCCTGGTGGATCAGCTGGTCACCCTTCGTGGGCATGTTCATCGCCCGCGTGTCGCGCGGCCGCACCGTGCGCGAGTTTCTGGTCTGCGTGCTGCTGATTCCGTCGCTGGTTTGCGTGATCTGGATGTCGATCTTTGGCGGCGAGGCGATCAGCCAGGTCGTGCGCGAAGGCTATACCGCCGTTCAGGATGCCGACCTGCCACTGCAGCTGTTCACGATGCTGGACAACCTGCCGCTCACCGGAATCACCTCGTTCGTCGGCATCGTGCTGGTGATCGTGTTCTTCGTTACCTCCTCTGATTCAGGCTCGCTGGTGATCGACACGATCACCTCGGGGGGCAAGGTCGATGCACCGGTCCTGCAACGCGTCTTCTGGTGCGTGTTCCTTGGGGTCGTCGCGATCGTCCTGCTGCTGTCGGCAGGTGGGCTGAAATCGTTGCAATCCATGGTCATCTCAACTGGTCTGCCCTTCACCCTGCTGCTGCTTCTGATGTGCGTGGGCATCTGGAAGGGTCTGGCCAGCGAACCGCGCTGACTTTCTGCCAGAGTCTATAGCCCCCGCAAGCTGCCGCTTGCGGGGGTTTCTTTATTGAGAGAGCAAGTTGGAAGTCGAGGTCTGCCGTGCGGGACCTTTGGCCATTCGCGCCCAGTGCCTGGCGGGACCTGTCCTTGGCATGTCTCCATCATGGAAGATGGAGTAATGCTGGCGGGCCTTGGCTCGTTCAGTCCTCGTTGGCACCTTCAGACAGTCTGACCGTCGCGTTTCCAAACAGCCGACAGGGCAGACGCCATTCTGGCAGTGAGTGGCGCGCAGCAGCAGCGAGACAACCAAGCCCGTCTTCTGGTCTTTCTCGAGATGAACGTGACGCACGTTGGAATGGCTGTCGGCAGCGAAAGCGAAGAAGAACTTGGCTTTCCTCGTCCGCGTGAACCGCATGCTCAGCATTCCCGGGAATGAACAGCCCAGAGCCTTCCGCAAGCAGAAAGACTTCAGCACCTCCATTCACGTAAGCCGTCCCAGAAAGACCGAAGCAGACTTCGGGAGGGGCGTCTGGGTGCGGGGAAGCGACTCGTCAGCATCAACACAGGCGACCCTGCAGGTCAGCTATCTGTCGCTGTTCAATCAACGAAAAGCAGCATCTCGAACCGAGCCCGCTGCTTTTTCTCCTCGTTCGAGAGCTTCCTCTTCGGTCGTTTACAGGTTCCGCTGTACTGGCTTCTGGTTCATCGGCTTTCTCATTGTTTGCAAATTAGCAGCCTGCAAGCACCCGCTTCCGCAGCCTGTCTCCGCATGTGCTAGACACAGCCAACGTGCCAATGTCGATTTCGATTTCCGTTCTGCGCGCTTGCTTGAGGAGCGGCATGACTCCACACCGCAGAGGCTTGTGTCCCATCGGGCAAGGTGGTCTTCGAGTGCAGCAAAGCTTCAGGGTGAGCGACGGATGCCTTTTCAACCTTTCTGAGGATGCGTTGGTTTGGTTCCTACGGTGGACACCGCGCCGCCTTCCGCCATGGGCATGAAAGAAGACCATGACGCAGCGGAGCGATTGTCAGGGCCTGTTGGGGGCACTCGTAGATCTGGACAATCACTCGCACCGTGAATCGGCGCCGCATAACGGCGCCCACTTTCGTGCCAAGTGAGCACAGCATGTCCTTCAGGTTGCTCTGATCGTCGGGTGCAGGAACTTGCGCACCGTCCGCAACATCCTGCTCTCCTACTGCGGTCCATGTCGAGGTGAACAGGCCGACGCGCATCATCTGCGCTGCGTCCCGTACGTCGTCGCTGTCCGTCTTGTGGATCTGTGCCGAGGAGGCGGCCTTCGTGTGCCACGTCTAGACGCCGATGATACGAAGCGCCGTCATAGCCGGGCCGGTGTTAATGCCATTGTTACTCTGGGCCAGCCTTCAATCCGTCGCGCCGCTGTTATCCGGTGAGTGAGGCAAGCAAGGGTACAATCACCTGTAGCTCACTCTCAGCCTTACCTTTTTCGCAGTTTTGCATCCATTGCGTAGACGCTTGTCATGCGGGGCGATGCGTCCATGACGACAAAGAGCCCATTGCAGCACTTCCTGAGAAAATGGTCTCAAGAGCGTGCAGGACAACCGCCAGCCTGTACTGCCCTTCAGCGGAAGCGCGGTTTTCCAGTCAACCCACCTTGCTCTTGCCCGGCTTCAGGCCTGAACTTCGGCCGTCAGACGCAGCGCCAAGGGGGTGCAGTCAAACCGGCGGCGAAACATGCGGCTAAGATGCGAGGAGTCGCAAAAGCCGCAATCGACCGCGATCTGGGAGATGGACTTTTCGCTTGTCTTGATCAGGTGGTGCGCCAGCGACAGGCGGATGCTGAGAAAGGCAGCTTGTGGCGACGTGTTCAGCGCCGTCTGGAAATGCCGTTCCAACTGCCGTTTGCTGTGTCCGATTCGGCGTGCGATCTCGGCCACCGAAAACGGCTCGTCGATGTTCTGTTGCATCAGCAGCAGCGCGCGCAGCACCATCGGGTCGCGGGTCTTGAAATCCATCGTGATGCCGGGCTGGGGCTTTTCCGCCTGCAAGGCCTCGTCGATGATCATGATGTGAAGGCTCTTGCTGGCTTGGGCACGCCCGACATGCTTGTCGACCAGAAACGCCGCCAGATGGGCTGAGCTTGCCCCGCCAGAGCAGGTCAGACGATCCCGGTCGACGACGAAGATCTGGTCGGTGACGGGGTTCAGCCCCTCGAACTGCTCCAGGAAATCTGCGTGATGAAACCAGCTGACGCAGCAGCGATACCCGTCCAGTAGCCCCGCCTGGTGCAGCAGGAACGCACCCGTGCAGACACCCACCAGCGGCACGCCAGCCTCGGCGGCCTGGCGAAGAAAGCGCACGTAAGGTGCGCCGAGAGAGGCTGTTTCCTCCATCAATCCGCCAATCACGACGATATAGTCGAATCGCGTCGGATCGCCCAGCCGCTCCTTGGGCTGGACCGTGATCCCGCAGCTGGACGATACGGCATCCATGCTGTCTGACAGCACGGTCCATTTGCACAGGATCGGGCGCGAGCGGTCGCCTTCGTCCGCCGCAAGGCGCAGGACATCCACGAAATTTGCAAAGGCGCAAAGGGTAAAGCGCTTGGCCAGGATGAAGCCGACCGACAGGCGCGCATCTCCGGGCTGGCGTCGGATCGACCGTGTCGCCGGCATCCGGGTGCCGCCCTTCATGGGCTGGATTGCTTGTTCCATCAGGTCCGGCTCCTCCCAAGCGTTCCTGGCCGATTGTCGTAGCCTTAATCCTTGGTTGACGCAAATGTTCTGTCGCAAGGCGGTGCCGATTTGCAAGACTGACTTTCAGGAATTCGATCCGAAAGCTCATTCTTTCCCACTGGAGAGAGCGGGCAAAGGGGCGAAATCACATCGCTTCCGGACGGAATGTCGACCCGACCGGGTCGTGTTCGTCCTGTTGCAACGGATCAGGCCCGTTGGTTGCGGGCACGAAGACACGGCCCCGGCTTCCGAGGTCACGACAAAGAAGGAACTGAAATGAAAGTCTTGGTCCCTGTGAAGCGGGTCGTCGATTACAACGTCAAGATCCGCGTCAAGTCCGACGGTACCGGCGTCGATCTGGCCAACGTCAAGATGTCGATGAACCCGTTCGACGAGATTGCCGTCGAAGAGGCCGTCCGCCTGAAGGAGGCCGGGCAGGCCAGTGAAGTCGTGGTCGTTTCGGTGGGTCCGGCACAGTCACAGGAAGTGTTGCGCACGGCGCTGGCCATGGGCGCCGACCGGGCCATCCTGATCACCACCGAAGGCACGGTCGAGCCGCTGACCGTTGCCAAGCTTCTGAAGGGCGTGGCAGAGGCGGAACAGCCCGGCCTGGTGATCCTGGGCAAGCAGGCCATCGACGACGACTGCAACCAGACCGGCCAGATGCTGTCGGCCCTGCTGGGCTGGAGCCAAGGCACCTTTGCCTCCAAGGTCGAGCTGGAGGGCGACAAGGCCAAGGTCACGCGTGAGATCGACGGCGGCCTGCAAGTCATCAATGTCTCTCTGCCCGCCATCGTGACGGCCGACCTGCGCCTGAACGAGCCGCGCTATGCCAGCCTTCCAAACATCATGAAGGCCAAGAAGAAGCCGTTGGAGCAGAAAACGCCCGAAGATTACGGCGTATCGGTGGCGGCACGCCTGAAGGTGGTGCGGGTCGAGGAGCCGTCGGGCCGTCAAGCCGGCGTCAAGGTCGGCACCGTCGCCGAACTGCTCGACAAGCTGAAAAACGAAGCCGCGGTCATCTGACAGGAGCACGGAACATGGCAATTCTTCTTTTCGCAGACCACGACAACGCCTCCCTGTCCGAGGCGACCGCACGGGCCCTGACCGCAGCGAGCCGCATCGGCACCGAGGTCGACATCCTGATCGTGGGCCGGAACGCGGCCCCTGCCACCGATGCGGCCGCGCAGCTGGCCGGCGTCCGCCACGTCCTTCTGGCCGAGGCCGATGCGCTGGAGCATCGCCTGGCGGAACCCACCGCGGCACTGATCGTGGCGATGGCAGGCGAATACGACACCATCCTGGCCCCGGCCACCAGCAGCGGCAAGAACGTCCTGCCGCGTGTCGCCGCGCTGCTGGATGTCATGCAGGTGTCCGACGTGATCGAGGTCGTCTCTCCGGACACCTTCAAGCGTCCGATCTATGCAGGCAATGCCATCGAGGTGGTGCAGTCCACCGACGCGACCCGCGTACTGAGCGTCCGCAGCTCGTCCTTTGCTCCGGCCGCGTCCGGTGGCACGGCTGCGCCTGTCAAGGCGGTGACCACTGGCGCCGACGGTTCGGATCTGTCCAGCTTTGTCGAGAACCTGCTGTCGCACAGCGAGCGTCCGGACCTCGGTTCTGCCAAGATCATCGTGTCGGGCGGCCGTGCCTTGGGATCGCAGGAACGCTTCAGCCAGGTCATCAACCCGATCGCCGACAAGCTGGGGGCCGCCGTCGGCGCTTCGCGCGCTGCGGTTGATGCAGGCTATGCTCCCAACGACTTCCAGGTGGGGCAGACCGGCAAGGTGGTGGCGCCGGACCTGTACCTGGCCTGCGGCATCTCGGGGGCGATCCAGCACCTGGCCGGCATGAAGGACAGCAAGATCATCGTCGCGATCAACAGCGATGGCGAGGCACCCATCTTCCAAGTGGCGGACTATGGCATCGTCGGCGACCTGTTCGAGATCCTGCCCGAACTGGAGCGCCAGCTGTGACGCTGGAGGCCGCGACTCGGGAACGGCAGATGACGGCTGATATCATCGACGGCAAGGGTTATGCAGCAGGCTTGGGCGACCGCATCGCCCAGCAGGTTTCGCTCTTTGCGAATCACGCGGGGCGCGCGCCGGGACTGGCGGTGGTTTTGGTTGGCTCTGATCCCGCCAGCGAGGTTTATGTCCGCAGCAAGGGCCGCACTGCCCGTCAGCTGGGCATGGAAAGCTTCGAGCATGTCCTGCCCGAGGACACGACGCAGGAGCATCTTCTGGCGCTGGTGGACCGGCTGAACGCCGACGAGACGGTCGACGGCATTCTGGTGCAGCTGCCCCTGCCGCGCCATCTGGACAGCCTGGCGGTGATCAAGGCAATCGATCCGGCCAAGGACGTGGACGGGCTGCATCCGGTCAATGCGGGCTATCTGGCCTCGGGCCTGCCGGGACTGGTGTCCTGCACGCCACTTGGCTGCCTGATGCTGCTGAAGTCCAGCCTGGGCAGCCTCGCGGGGCTGGACGCGATCGTGGTCGGGCGCTCGATTCTGGTGGGCAAGCCGATGGCACAGCTGCTGCTGGCCGAAAACTGCACCGTCACCATGGCCCATTCGCGCACCCGCGACCTCGCGGGAAAGATCGGACAGGCCGACATCGTGGTGGCCGCCGTCGGCTCGGCCGAAATGATCAAGGGCGACTGGATCAAGCCCGGGGCCACGGTCATCGACGTCGGCACCAGCCGCGTGATCCGCGACGGCGCCAAGCGTCTGGTGGGCGATGTCGATTTTGCCTCGGCCGCGACACGGGCGCGGGCGATTACGCCCGTTCCTGGCGGCGTCGGGCCGATGACGATCATGTCGCTGATGCACAACACGCTGCTGGCGGCCTTCCGCCGCGCCGGCCTGGCAGCGCCCGAGCTGTGGTGATGACACAGTGACGCGATCACGCGGTTCGGCCTTGGCAAGACCGTTGGAACGCGTCATCTCTGCACCGTTTTCCGCCGGCCCCGTGGCCGGCGTTCCGAACCTGAAGGCCGGCCTGGGGGCCGGTCGCTCCTCTTCTCCAGCATCTCGACAACAAGGAAACCGCGATGTCTTCTTTTCCTGACAAAGCCCGTGTCGTCATCGTGGGGCTCGGCGGCATCGTCGGCGCCTCGGTGGCGCATCATCTGATTGAAAACGGTTGGGACGACATTGTCGGCATCGACAAGTCGGGCATCCCGACGGACATCGGCTCGACGGCCCATGCGTCGGATTTCTGCTATGCGACCAGCCATGACCTTTTGTCCTGCTGGACGACCATGTATTCCATGGATTTCTACGAGAAGATGGGCAACTACAAGCGCATCGG
>NZ_JBKGUN010000214.1:0-4516 GCF_046462195.1 Paracoccus sp. (in: a-proteobacteria)
CTTGCCCTGCCGGCCCGACCGCCCGTATCCCCCGGCAGGCCGGAGTTCCGCAACAACGCCGATCAAAAGCGACAGGGCGATGATGCCCAAACATTCCGGGCCGGGCGCCACGACGAAAAGCCGTTTGCCACCACAAGCGGCGCACTTGGCACCGCACCGGACCGGGATCATGTTACCTCGCCTCAAGGACCGACGACGGGTTACGGCCAATTCCACCGCAGTCCACAGACCTCATTCTTTGCTGTTGCGCTTGCCGCGCCGGTCCGAGTCTGTCGGGACTCAATGGGCCTAAGGGTCAGGACCTATCAATCTGGTTGAAGCTGCCGTTCTTTCCGTGACTCACGCTCCCCAAACTGACGGGGTAAGGATGAGCAACCTTTTCTGTCTTAAGGACGCAGATGAATCGGCTGAGGCAACTCTTTCCCCAAAAGCCATGGCAAGCCGCGGGTCGATGACCGGCTGGTGCCAAGCGCGATAATCTTCATCAACCGCACCGGGTTCCGGTGGTGCGATGCGCCCGGGAATATGGCTCGCCGAAGACCCTCTGCAACCGTTGGAAGCGGTGGGGCGACATGGGAAGGTTTGCCCCGACGATGGAGGGGTTGGCCTGCGGAGGCGGCGAGGAAAGGATTGTCATCATCGGCGCGACCCACCTGAAAGCGCATCGCACGGCCTCAAGCCTAAAGGCGAAGACCATCTGCTACGACAAGCGGCGCACCAAACGCCGCAACCGCATCGAGATCATGTTCGGCAGGCTGGAGGACGGGCGCTGGATCGCAACACGTTACGACAGGGGCGCCAAGGGTACATTCCTGACCCCGCCAATGCAATCACAGAGAAAACAGTCCTTAGCCGTTTTCCGATTTTCCGATTTTCCGATTTTCCGCATACCTGGCGTGGCGCCGCTTCGCCGGCCAGACGTTTCTGGCCAGCCTAGAGGAATTCCTTTGACCCAGTGTAAGACAGGCCGCGGGCGATCCCTTCGCGGCGGCACAACACGGCAATTGTCATTTGGCCACTTGAACTGATGCCTCGACCACGTTCATTCACTCAGCGCAGGTTGGCCAAGACAATCCTGATCTTCTCTTGAGCGTCGAGGATATTGCCCGTTGCCGACAGATATCTTTGACAGATCGCCCCGCACAGTTCAATGGTGCTATGGGTCTCGCTGACGCGGCCCTTTGGTTCTTGCTCATCTTCGCTCCCTGCAGGCTGCGATGAGCCAGAACCTCTCCGTCATGCAGTCGGCCTGATCTGCTCCATGGGCGCTGATGTCAGACAATGGCATGTACCGAGGAACAATCCGGCTTTTTAAAGCTTTCGCTACAACGGTTGATCGCTCCCTTGCTAGAACGAGCGGCATTGAAACCGCACGCAAGGCGGGAGCAACATGGACGAACGCATCAGGACGGCAATCCTTTACGAACTGAGTCATCAGGTGGAGGTGAATGCTGAGCTTGAGGTGCGGCAGGACGGCGATCATCTTGTGGTGCACGGACCGGTTGACGTGGACGCGATCCTCATGTCCGTCGCTGGTTCTGTCGCCCGTGACCCGTGGCATCAGTCTTGATGAATGGCGGAACAGTGAACCTGATGAGTCGGTACCTGGTTTCCAAGCCGCGAGTCATCCTGTTGGTGGGCACGGTCTTGAGGTTTTCGGTCTGCCATACGGTCGCGATTGTGTCGGCCCCGAGTCGCTCCCGATGTGGTGCATGTCAGCTATAAGCCGGCGCAACAGGGGGCCACCGCGCTTGGCGGTGGAGTACGCCCATCCGTCACGGCACTTTGATCCAGCACCTGCCCCTCAGCGGCGTCTAGACCGCCCCCCCTTACAGGAGACATGATCATGACAGAAAAAATCTATTGCGCCTTCGGCACCGACATCGACTCGGTGGCCGGCTGGATCGGCTCCTACGGCGGCGGCGACAGCCCGTCCGACATCCAGCGCGGTATTTTCGCCACCGAAGTGGGCGTGCCGCGCCTTTTGCGGTTGTTCAAGAAGTTCGACATGCAGACGTCGTTCTTCATCCCCGGTCACAGCCTTGAGACCTTTCCTGATGAGATGAAGATGATCGTGGACGCTGGCCACGAGATCGGGGCACATGGCTACCTGCATGAGAACCCGGTGGCGATGACACCGAGCCAGGAGGAAGAGGTTCTGGTCAAGTCGATCGAACTGATCGAGGGACTCACCGGAAAGGCGCCCCGCGGTTATGTAGCGCCATGGTGGGAAATGTCCGCCGTTACAGCAGACCTGTTGAAGAAGTACGGATTCACCTACGATCACAGCCAAAGTTATCGCGACTTCCAGCCACATTACGCCCGTTCGGGCGACGAGTGGAACGTGATTGACTACACGAAAACGGCCAAAGAATGGATGCGGCCCTTGAAGCGCGGTGGCGAGATCGACTTGGTCGAGATTTCCGCAAACTGGTATGTCGATGATCTGCCGCCAATGCTGTTCATCAAGAAATCGCCCAACAGCCACGGCTTCGTGGACCCTCGGGTGATCGAACAGATGTGGAAGGACCAGTTCGATTGGGTCTACCGCGAGATGGACTATGGCACCTTCGCGATCACGATCCATCCCGACGTGTCAGGACGCCCGCAGGTGCTTCTGATGCTCGAGCGGCTGATCGAGTACATCAATGGTCATGACGGCGTCGAATGGGCACCCTTTGAAACCATCGCCGACGACTTCCGCCGCCGCTATCCGTTCGACGGCACCGCCCGCCCGGAACTGATCTGACGCATGTGCAGCGCCTGCGGATACCCCCCCGCTCCGGGCCACTGGACTGATGCGGGTGCCGTCACCCCTCGCGACCGGATGCGAAACCGCCTGATCCGGATGACTGTCGTGAACCGGATCCTTGCCCCCTACCGCCTCAAGGCACAGGATGACGGGATCATTCCCGGCATCCAGCTGTCGAGCGGCTTCGGTGCCACTGTTATCGTTCCTGACCTCGACGCGCTTTGGGTCGAAGCCGGGCGCATGGCCGGGCGGCCTATAGACCCGCTGGCCGATGTCTGAAGGGGACGGACGCATCCCCCTCACGATCATCGGGGGCTATCTCGGTGCAGGCAAGTCTACCTGGCTGCGTCATGCCCTGCATATCGGCGACTTCGCGCAGGCGCATGTTCTGATCAATGAGGCAGCCGAACTCCCTGTGGATCATCTCCTGCTTGCGGGAGCCGCGGGACTGACCGTGCTGGCGGACGGCTGCGCCTGTTGTGACGGGGCAACGCGCTTTGTCGCGGCAATGCGCGACCTTTGCGACAGGAACGTCGCTGCCATCGTCCTGGAAACCAGTGGTCTGTCCGATCCGGCGCAGATTGCCGCGCACATCGCAAACGACGGCGTGCTTGCACGACGCATCCGCGTGACAGAAACGATCGTCGTGGCCGATGCGTTACACGCCGCAGCACAGATCGGCGCTGAACCGCTCTGGCTCCGTCAGATCGAGGCTGCGGACCGGATCGTGCTGACAAAGGTTGACGCGGCCCAACCTCCTCTTCTGGCGCGGCTTGCTGCGACCATGGCTGTTCTGAATCCCGAAGCATTGGTTTCGGGTTCTGTGCTCGGGTCTGTGGTGGAATTGCCGGATGCCCGGCATGCCGACCCGCTTCCGGTGCTTCCGTCATGCGGCGAGAGTGCCCCGATCCGCAGGGTACGGCTTGAAGTCGGCGCACAGGCAGAGTGGGCGGCAGTGTCGGCGTGGCTCTCGGCGGTGCTGCAGGCCCACGGCAACACGCTCGTGCGCATGAAGGGAGTTGTACGGGCACCGATGGGCAGGCTGCTGCTGCAGTCCGTTCGAGGCACCGTACAACCCCCAGAGATATTGCCCGCCAGCGTGGCTGTGACAGCTGAGAACAGCTTCATCGTTTTGATTGGGCGCGGTCTGGAAGATGATCGGATCAGCCGGTCATTTGCACTGCTGATCACATGATTCCATTGTGGACATAGAAGGGGACTCCTTGCCTGGGGGCGAAATCTATCGACACCCTTGCGGGAGGCTAGTGCTGGCTCTGCCAGCCAAGCAGATTACCGTCGAGCCGGACGCGCAACATATTGAGGTCGTGCACTTTTAGTGTGAACTGCAATGGCTGTCTCATTGCCCCCGCCTGCGGGCTATCTGCCGCCGGTGTGGCAGAGGCAATGGAAAGGCTCGTGACGGTGCCGGACCAATACCCTCTGAGCGACCTGGCGCGGGAGTCCAACCACCTGAGCCGACTGTTTGCGCTGCAGGAACTGAATCGAAAACCCATCATCTGTGGCTGCTGAGCCTACCGCTGGCCGCCTGCTGCCTCGAGCTCCCATACCCGCAACGCCCGGTCGTATGTGGATCAGGTACATACCGGTACGGCGGAAGGATTCGAAGGCACGGCATTTGCTTGATCAACGCCAACTGTCCCCTTCAACAGCCTGATGTTCCAGAAAAAGCTGTAACCATTGCACCCATACGCTGTTCAGGTCTGTTGTGGCTGGGATATGGGACGGATTGCAGCAAGATGAGGG
>NZ_JBKGUN010000215.1:0-32903 GCF_046462195.1 Paracoccus sp. (in: a-proteobacteria)
TCTGGTGGAGCCGCCGGGTACCGCCCCCGGGTCCGATCCGCTTATTACGAGCGCGTTTATGTCCATAGTCCGGATTGCTCCTGACAGATTCGATATAGGGCAGAAGACGCCCTGCCGCAAGACGCTGCTGCAAGGAACCGGACCGGCAAACGCGTGTTGGTCAAGCGATGATGGAAAGAAACAAGGAGTCTTTCATGATGTTTCGTCCGCTTGTTGCGCTGGCCGTGATCCTGACGCCCACGGCTCTGATCGCGCAGGACATGCCGCCCGCTGATTCCATGCCTCTTTCCGAGATCCTGGCCAGGATCGAAACTGACTTGGGCGAGGAACTTGCGCATTTCGAGGAAGTCGACTGGGATGACGACGGCTATTACAACGTCGAGTATCGCACCGCCAACGGAAGCGACGCCGAAATGCGTGTGGATCCAGTCACCGGCAAAGCCGTGAACCAATAACCTGTCGACAAGTTTGAAACGGAAGGGGGCGGCCGGGTGCCGCCCCATTCGCGCCTGACCTCTTGTTCAGGCCACTGCGGCAAGCCGGTGCCCTTTGCCTTCCACCAGTGACTCGTGCAGCGCCCTGATCGAGGCGCCCAAGGCGCTGCGTTCGACGATGAATTGGACATCGACCGGACGCGGACCTTGCGTCGCCCCGATGGCTTCCAGTCCCGCCGCCGCCAGCGCATTCAAGCCACGGCTCAGAACGGAAAGGCCCCTCAAGTCACGCCCCACGGCAGCGGCCATTGCCACCGCCCGGGACGAAACGCCGGCCGAGGGATAGCGCTCGGTCAGGTCCTTCTCGACCCGGCGCAGGACCTTGAGGCTGCTGTCCACGTAATGCGTGATGGTGTTGGCATTCGACACCTTTGACACGATGCGCACCTTGTGTCGCGTCAGCACGTCCAGAATCGCGGCGTCATATCCCTTGGCCCCGACCATGTCCTGTTCGAACAGTTCCAGCGCGTAAAGATCGAGCCCGGTCACGATCTCGACCCCTGGCTGCGCGGCAGGCTGGTCGTCGATCAGCGTGCCGGGATCGGCGGGCTCGAATGCATTGGTGACGCGCAACGGAACGCCCGACTGGCGCAGTGTCTTGGCTGCCTTGGGATGAATGGCCTCCATTCCGAGGTTTGACAACTGGTCGGCTACGTCGAAATTCGTCCGCCCCAGCTTGCGCACTGCGCCATGGCCGACCAGTTTGGGATCAGCCGAGGAAAGGTGGAATTCCTTGTGAATGATCGCCTCGCGCGCACCGGTCAGGGCTGCCAGCCGTGAAAAGGTCACTTCGGAATAGCCGCGGTCGAATTCGCGCATCAGTCCTTCGCGGCACTGGGCATAGCCGGTCACGATCGGCAATTCCGACTGCAGGTCGATGCCCGCCATGGCGCCGGTGATGCGCTGGTCCAGATCGACCTCGTCCGTGTCACGCCAGCCGGATAGATCCACGAACCGGGCCGAGATGCCCGTGCGCTGCAGCAGCAGCGTCGTCACTAGGGCCGAATGCGCCTCGCCCAAACCAGACAACAACTCGCGCGTGTGCAGCAGATGTTCCGAAAGACGGAAATGCCCATAGGAGCACAGGCGCTGCAGGTCGATCAGGCAGTCGCGGGCGCCGATGAGGCGGTCCCGCACAAAGGCATCGGCCTGTTCCAGGTCGCCCGGATGATCCAGTACCACCCGGTGGGCCTCGGTCATCGCACGGCTGGCGCCATCCAGTGCTGCCAGCCAGCCATGATCGCCTTCGCCGCCTGCAAAGGCTGCATGAACGCCCGGCTTGCCAGACTTCTTGTGTTCCAGCAGCAGGTCCGTGATGCCGCCAAAGGCGGATACGACAAAGATCCGGCCATAGGGTGCGGCATGATCCGCGACCAGCAGCGTGTCGCGCAGATCATGAATGCGCGACATCGTCGTGCCGCCGATCTTTTCGACCGTATGTGTCTGCCGGGTCATGCCTTATCCCGTCCGATCGGCAGGGGCATAGCTGCCGTCTTCGCGATGCACCTCGGTTCCCGTCACGGGCGGATTGAAGCAACATGCCATGACAAGGGTTTCCTCGGCTTTGACGGTGTGCCTGTCATGCTGGTCCAGGGCGTACATCACGCCCGGCCTGATAGGATGAATTTCGCCGGTTGCAAGGTCGGTGATCGAACCCTTACCCGACATGCAGTAAACGCTTTCAAAGTGGTGCTTGTAATGGAACGTGTGTTCCGAACCCGCTTCCAGCGTCGTGATGTGGAAGGAAAAACCCATTCCGTCATCCGCCAGCAGCATCCGGACCGAATTCCACCGCTGGTTTGAAACCGAGCGGTCGCTGTTCCTGAGGTCGTGGAGGTCGCGTACGATCATGGCTGTTACTCCGCAGCAATCTTGGTGTTGGAAAGAACGTCCCGCGCGGCGTGCAGCAGGATGTCGAAGCCCCTGTTCAGCAGCGCGGCCGGCGTGGTCAGCGGTGCCAGAACCTTGACGACCTGATCCTCGTTCCCGGAGGTTTCGATGATCAGGCCGCCTTCAAAGGCTTGCTTGCAGATCTTGCCTGCCAGTTCACCCGACCCGACGTCGACGCCCCGCATCAGGCCGCGGCCCTTGAGATAGGCGCCGGGGATCATGGCGCACAATTGTTCCAGCCGCCTTTCGATCTGGTCGGCACGGTCGCAAAGCTGGGCCTCGAAGGTCTTGTCCGCCCAGAACTTCTCGATGGCGATGCGCGCTGTCACAAAGGCATGTGTATTGCCCCGGAAGGTGCCATTGTGCTCGGCCGGCCCAAAGACGTCATGGTCCGGGTGCACCAGGACCAGCGCCATTGGCAGGCCAAACCCTGAGATCGACTTGGCCATCGGCACTAGATCCGGCACGACACCCATTCCTTCGAACGAAAAGAACGTGCCGGTGCGGCCGCAGCCTGCCTGGATGTCATCAAGGATCAGCAGCGCGCCATGCCGCTTGGCGATGTCGGCCACCGCTCGCACGAACTCGGCCGATGCGGCGTTCAGGCCGCCTTCGCCCTGGACCGTTTCCAGCATGATGGCCGCCGGTGCGTCGATCCCGCCGGAATTGTCCGACAGCATCTGGTCCAGCAAGGCTGCGCTGTCCAATCCGTCGGCATAGCCGTCAAAGGGAACGCGGGTGACGCCCTGCGTTTCCATGCCCGCGCCACCACGGTGATAACCGTTGCCGGTGGCCGCCAGGGCCCCCATCGTCACGCCGTGAAAACCGTTGGTGAAGGCGATGACATTGGTGCGGCCGGTCGATTTGCGGGCGATCTTCATCGCGGCCTCGACCGCATTGGCACCGGTGGGACCGGTAAACATCACGCGATGGTCCATCCTGCGCGGCGCCAGGATGTGGCGCTCGAACGTTTCCATGAACTCTGCCTTGGCGGTCGTGTGCAGGTCCAGCCCGTGGGCGATCCCGTCGCTGGTGATGTGGTCCACCAGCGCAGCCTTCATGTCCGGGTCGTTGTGGCCATAATTCAACGACGAACATCCCGCCAGAAAATCGATATGCCCGCACCCGTCAGCGTCGCGCATGATCGACCCGCTGGCCGAGGCGAAGATGGTCGGAATGCCGCGGCAATAGGATCGCGCCTCGCTTTCCCGACGTTCAAAGATACTTGTATCGGCTGCCGTTGCTGCCATGTCCTTGGCCATGAGAAATCCTCTCGCACGGTGTGCGTTCTTCAGTTGCTTTGATGTTCTAAGGGTTCAGGCGGCGCGGGCCCGGGATGCCTGAGGCAGGGTGATCGTCACCATATGCTCGGTTGGATGATGCCCGCCGAAATGGTCGCCCCGCATGTAATGCGGCTGCTCGTCCAGCGTCCCGTCCAGTTGACGCGCCAGGCTGTTGAACAGCGCCCAGGACGCGCCGTTGTCACGCGTGATGGTCGTCTTGAGAACCATGGCGGTGGCACATTCGTCACGCCCAACCAGATGCATCAGCATCTTGCGTGCCAGTCCCAGGCCACGCGCGCTGGGACTTACGGCGACTTGCCAGACGAACAGTGCATCCTGGTGGGGGATCAGGTGACCCGAGATCCAGCCCAAGATCTGTCCGTCACGCTCCGCAATGACACTGGTATCGCGAAAGTGTTCGGCTTGGACCAGATTGCAATACATCGAGTTCTCGTCCAGCGGCTTGCAGCTGCGCACCAGCTCCCAGATGGCGGTGCCGTCGGTCGCCCTAGGCTTGCGCAACGTGAGGTTGGCGGGATGTTCGATGTCCTGCAGATCGTCCGGCATGCGCTTCTTGTTTCCTTTTTGCTTCGTCTGACTAACTAAAAGGTGCTGCCGCGGGTTTCAACCGTTATCTGCTTTGCTCAGGAAAACCGTTACATTGATGAAATGGGAAGCAACCACACCCCGAATGTCACTTCGCAAACCTGATCATTTGCCGCATGAAGGGCCGGGGCATTGCCTTGATGGGGCTCCGGATGGCATAGGGGGTCATGACCCAACCGCCTGCCATCCCGCGCACCGACGCTGCCCTGATCGCCCTCCGTCGCATCTTGCGCGCCACCGAGCAGTATGAACGCGATCTGGCTCAAGCCGCCGGGCTGACGCCGGCAAAGCTGCGGGTGCTGCAGATCCTGTCCAGCCGTGACGATCTGTGCGCGACGCCGACCGTGCTGGCCACGCGCATGGGCGTGTCGCAGGCCACGGTGACGGCCTTGGTCGACCAGCTGGACAAGCTGGGCCTGACGCAGCGGCAGCGCTCCAGCACGGATCGCCGCCAACTGCACGTCATCATGACGCCCGCTGGAACCGAGGCGCTGCGCACGGCGCCTGACGCGTTGCAGCAGCATTTCGTGACCGGGTTCCAGGCCATGCAGGACTGGGAGCAGGCGATGCTTGTCGCCTCGCTGGAGCGTGTGGCCGCCATGCTGAACGCACAGGGCATAGACGCATCCCCTGTCCTGACCTTGGGCGAGATCGGCCGGACGCGCAGCTAGGTCAGCCCATACGACCCCAGGGGCCATGGACATCGTCGATGCCGTCCACCCGCTCGAAGCCGTGGGCGCCAAAGAAATCCCGCTGTGCCTGGATCATGTTGGCGGTGCCTCGACCCGTGCGCATGAGGTCGAACCACATCAGCCCCGAAGCCAGCGCGGGCAGGGCATGGCCGGCGGCGATCCCCTGCGACACGACCTGCCGCAGAGCGGGGATTGCTTGTTCGATCAGGTCAGCAAAAAAGGGCGCCAAGATCAGGTTGCGGGCCGGATCCTCGGCCAGTGCGTCCGCCATGTCATTCAACATGGAGGAGCGGATGATGCAGCCGGCCCGCCAGACGCGCGCAATGTCAGGCAGGTTCAGCGTCCAGCCGAACCTGGCCGATGCGTCCCCGATCATGGTGAACCCCTGCGCATAGCAGAGGATCTTGCCTGCGATCAGCGCCTGTTCCAGCACGGGTGCCTCCAGCGTGCAGGGACCCGGAGCGGCGCCGAAACGGGCCTCGCCGGCCCGGCGCTCGTCCAGCCGGGCTGAGACGTTGCGGGCCATGACCGCAGCCTCGATGACCGGGATCGGCGCAGACAGGTGCTGCGCCTCGATGGCTGTCCAGCGGCCGGTGCCCTTCTGACCTGCACGATCCAGGATCACGTCAGGCATGGCCGCGCCCGTATGGGGATCCCTTGCGGCGGTCACCTTGGCCGAAATCTCGATCAGGTAGGACTGCAGCCTGCCCTTGTTCCAAGCCGTGAAGATGTCCGAAATGGCGGCCGCTTCCAGCCCTGCGCCGTCGCGCATCAGGCCATAGACTTCGGCGATCATCTGCATGTCGGCATATTCGATGCCGTTATGAACCATCTTGACGAAGTGGCCTGCGCCGGCATCGCCCATGCGTGCCGCGCAGGGGGTGCCGTCCTCGGCCCTTGCCGCGATGGCGGTCATCACGGGGGACACGCGATCCCAGTCGGCCGCATCGCCGCCGCCCATGATGGCCGGTCCGTGCCGGGCGCCTTCTTCCCCGCCCGAAACGCCCATGCCCAGAAAGCGGAACGGAAGTTCCGCCCGGCTGCGGCGATTGGTGTCGTGAAAATCGGCATTGCCCGCGTCGATCACCAGATCCTGCGCGTCCAGCAGCGGAGCCAGCGCCTCCAGCTGGGCATCCACGGCGGGGCCTGCGGGAACCATCAGGATGATGGCGCGCGGCGGCTTGATGGCCGCCACCATCGCTTCCAGCGTTTCGGTGGGGATGATGGATCCGGCCAGATCTCCGGCATCGGCGTGAAAGCGTTGCGTGACGGCAGTGGTGCGGTTCCAGACGGCGATGGGAAAGCCCTTTTCCGCGATGTTCAGCGCCAGCGCCGCACCCATGGTCCCCAATCCGATCAGTCCGATTTCCGCCTGCGCCATTGCTGCCTCTTGTCCGTAAATGCTTTGGGAGGCTGTTTACGCTAACGATGTACAGCTGTCACGATGTCACGCGATCGGCGACCCGGATCAGCGTCTGCAGGCCGATCGCGACGTGACGGCGCTCATCGCCTTGCAGCGCCCATACGTCCAGCTGGCAGATCGTCAAGGTCCGGCCCGGTTTGATGACTCGACCAATCGCCTCCAGCGCATCTCCGGCGGCAGGATTCAGCAGGTTCAGCTTGAATTCGGTGGTCAGAACCGTTGTGTCGGGCGGGAAGAGCGTGAAGGCTGCATAGCCGCCGGCCGCATCCGCAACGGCCGCGCTGCTGCCCGCATGGAAATAGCCAAGCTGTTGGGTCAGTTCGGGCCGAAACGGCAGATGGATCCTGACCTCGCCATGGCTGATTGCGGCGATCCGCGCACCGAGGTGACGCATCAGGCCCTGCGCATTGAAGCTGTCGGTCACCCGGCGAACCATGTCCTGCATGGTTTCGGTCGATCGGTCTGGCATCCCCTGGTCCCCTCTTGGTTCTCTGCCTGACTGTGGCGGGAACGGGCGGCCATGAAAAGCGGCCATGCGAGGGGCAATGAAAGACGGGGCCAACAAGGCCCCGCCCGGAACATCCGGCCCGCGGATCAGCGGCGCAAGCGGCGACCGGCTTCCAGCAACAGGGTGCCGAGAACGATCTTGACCATGTCACCCAGGATGAAGGGCGCCACACCGGCCGCCAGCAGACGGTCGGCCGGCACAAAGGCCGACAGCCAGATCAGGCCCGGCACATAGATTGCCACCGTACCGGCGATCATGGCCAGTGCACGCAGGCCAAGCCCACGGCCCTGTGCCAGCGCGCCTGTCACGACCATCGCCAGCGCCATGCCGATCAGGAAGCCCGTCGTCGGGCCTGCCAGATAGGCCAGGCCGATGCCCCGTTCGGGCGAGCCTGCAAAGACCGGCAGCCCCGCAAGGCCCGCTGCCATATAGGTGCCCATGGCGGCGAGCCCGAGGCGCGGGCCAAGTCCCGCCGCGATCACCAGAACCGCCAACGTTTGCAGCGTCATGGGCACCGGCCAGAACGGCACCTGCACCTTGGCGCCCAGCGCGATCAGCGCAGCGGCCGCCAGCGTCAGGCCGAACTTGGTGGCAAACCCTTGGGATGTTTCCTGTTTCTGGGCAAGCAGCATGGGTCGTCCCCCTCTTGAGCAATGCGAATCAACGGCGGCCGTGCCGCCTGAGCCGGTGCGCAAGCAAACCCCAACCCGTTGTTCCGCACAAGGCCCCGATCGTGCCTGACCGGCCTCGAAAGAATGCAACAATCAGCGGTCCTGCGACCCAGCGTCGCAGCCGGACGGCCTGCGGCGGCAGGTGCATCCCGTCTCTGGCGGAGGGCGATAACAGCCCCTTCACTCCTTTACAGGGGCGTCGGCATTTCGGCCGCCAGCGATGATCGTCCAGCCCTGTGCCGGTCCGGCAGGATGCCAATTTTCGTATCGCGCCGAAGCTTTAAGCCGACGGGCGTCTGTTTTCCGGAAAGGAAGGGTGCTAAGACCCGTCGCCAATTGCATGCCGCGACAGAGGTTCGAGACATGGCCGACGACTATCCCAAGGTGGATCGCGTGATGGGGGGACCGGCTGGATGGATATCCATTGCCTTTCCGTCCGTCCTTTTCCTGTATTTTCTGGGGCTTCTACCCCAGGTTGCCGAGGCTCCCATGCTGGCCGGCATCGACTGGGTGCCTTCGCTGGGCATCCGGCTTTCGGTGCTGCTGGACGGGCTCAGCATGACCTTTGCGCTGCTGATCACCGGGATCGGCGCGGCCGTGACGCTTTATTCTTCGCGTTATCTGGGGCAGCATCCCGACTATCCACGCTTTGTCACCTACCTGCTGATGTTCATGGTCGGCATGCTGGGTCTGGTCCTGGCCGACAACCTGATCGCGCTGTTCGTCTTTTGGGAAATCACCACCATTGCCTCGTACCTGCTGATCGGCTTCAACGCCGACAGCGCCAAGTCCCGCCGCTCGGCGCTGCAGGCGCTGCTGGTCACGGGAACGGGCGGGCTGATCCTGCTGGGCGGCATGATCATCCTGGGCAATGTCGCCGGCAGCTTCGAACTGTCGCAGATCCTGACCCAGGGCGACATGATCCGGGCCCATCCCTGGTATCTGGGCATTATGCTGCTGTTCCTGGCGGGCGCCTTCACGAAATCGGCGCAGGTGCCGTTCCATTTCTGGCTGCCGAACGCAATGGCCGCGCCGACGCCGGTGTCCGCTTATCTGCACAGTGCGACGATGGTGAAGGCGGGGGTCTTTCTGATGGCACGCATGAACCCCGCCCTGGGCGGCACGGATGCGTGGTTCTGGATCCTGACCCTGTTCGGGGGCGTCACGGCCGTCTTTGCCTCGGTCATGGCCCTGCGGCAAACCGACATCAAGCAGGTGCTGGCCTACACGACGCTGATGGCGTTGGGTTCGTTGACGATGTTCATCGGTGCCGGCACGCATTACGCGATCATGGCGGCGATGCTGTTCCTGGTGACGCACTCGCTCTACAAGGCGGCGCTGTTCCTGATGATCGGCATCGTCGACCATTCCACCGGCACGCGCGAAGCAACGGTTTTGCGTGGCCTGTCCAAGGCCATGCCGCTGACCGGACTGGCCGCCGCGCTGGCCGCGATCAGCATGGCGGGCATCCCCCCGATGATCGGCTTTGTCGGCAAGGAGTTCATGTACAAGGCAGGTCTGGGCCTCAGTGGCTTTGGTGCGCTGTGGGTCACGGTGATGATCTTTGCCGCGTCGGTGATGATGTTCGTTGTCGGCGGCATCGTCGCGCTGAAGCCCTTCCGCGGCGAACTGGCGCCGACGCCCATTCCGGCGCATGAGGGGCCTTGGCCGATGCTGGTCGGTCCGTTGGTGCTGGGTGCCCTGTCGCTGATCTTCGGGCTGCTGCCGGGCGTGCTGGGCCATTACCTGATCGGTCCCGCCACCCATGCCGTTTATGGCGAAGTGCGGCCCGTGCATCTGTACCTGTGGGGCGGCTTCAACATGGCGCTGTTCCTGTCGTTGCTGACCTTCCTGGCTGGCTGGCTGATGTATCGTCGCCACGAGGCGATCCGCGCCCGTCTGACCGCGATCGAGGCGCGCAGCCCCGTCGACTTCGATGCAGGCTGGGACCGTTTCCTCGACGGGTTCAAGAGCTTTGCCGCATGGCAGGCCGCACTGATCCAGAACGGCAGCCTCCAGCGCTACATGGCGGTGATCTTTGCCAGCTTCGTCGTGCTGGTCGGAGGCACCTTTGTCGTCAAGGGCGCCTTTGCCGCCAAACTCACCCTGACGACCGAAGGCGTTCACCCGGTCCAGTGGACGGTCTTGGCGCTGATCTGCGCCGGTGCCATGCTGGTGGTCTGGACGCACAGCCGCATGACGGCCGTCGCCGCCATGGGCGTGACGGGCATCGGCGTCGCACTGATCTTCATCATGTTCAGCGCCCCGGACGTGGCCATCACCCAGCTTCTGGTCGAGGTTCTGGTTGCCGTTCTGGTCAGCATCGTGATGCTGCGGCTGCCCTACCTGCCGCGCCGTTCCAAGACCTCGTTCCGTCCGGGCCATGCCGTCATTGCGGCAGGGGCGGGTCTGGTCACGACCCTTCTGATGATGGCCGTCATGGCGGGGGACATGGACCGGCGGCTGACCAGCTTCTACGAAGCCGCCTCCTATCCCGAGGCGCATGGCCGCAACATCGTCAACGTGATCCTGGTCGACTTCCGTGCCCTTGATACCTTTGGCGAGATCACGGTCGTGGTCATGGCCGCCATTGCAGCCTTTGCGCTGTTGCGCGGCACGTCCGCGGCCCGGCGCGACAAGAACGAGGAGGCATAGGATGCAGTCGCTGATCCTGACCACGGCCACGCGACTGCTGGTGGCTCTGTTGCTGGTCTTTTCGCTGTATGCGCTGCTGCGCGGCCACAACCTGCCAGGCGGCGGCTTCATCGGCGGGCTGATCGGTGCGACGGCCTTCATCCTTTACACCATTGCGACCTCGGTCGACGAGGCGCGGGCGGCGCTGCGGGTCGATCCCGCCAACCTGGCCATGGCGGGTGTCGGGATCGCGGGCCTGTCCGGGGTGGTCGCAGGCTTTGTGGGCAAGCCCTTCTTCACCGGTCAGTGGTTGTTCCTGTTTGCCGAGGATGGCGGACACGGACTGCCAATTTCCACGGTCCTGTTCTTCGACATCGGAGTCTATATGGCGGTTTTCGGCGGAATCCTGACGCTGGTCTTTGCACTGGAACAGGAGATCTGAGGGTGGAACTTCTGCTTGCAATCTCCATCGGCGTGCTGGTGGCCACTTCGGTCTATCTGATGCTGGACCGCAACGTTCTGCGTTTCCTGTTCGGTCTGGTTCTTCTGTCGAATGCCGTGAACCTGCTGATCTTCGGAGCCGGCCGCCTGACTGCCGGAGCGCCGCCGCTGATCGAGCCCGGCACCTATGTTCCTTCCGGCGTGGTGGCCAATGCGCTGCCCCAGGCGCTGGTGCTGACTGCGATCGTCATCGGCTTCGGCCTCATGGCATTCACGCTGGCCTTGTTCTACCGGACCTACATGACGCTGGGGACCGTCAACAGCGACGAGATGCGCGTGGCCGAACCCATGGATGCCAAGGATCTGGACACCGGCACGCTGGGCCTTGGACAGGCAGACAGCGACAATCCCGCATCGGGCCGGGAGGCAGGAATATGAGCTGGCTTCTCGTTTATCCGATCCTCATCCCGGCAATGACGGCGGTCCTGTCCTATCTGTTCCGCAACTCGCCCGCCGGCCGCTGGATCTCGGTCGCTGGGATGACGGCGCTTCTGTTCGCCAGCATCTCCCTGATGGCCGAGGTTCTGGACGAAGGCGTGGTCGCGGCCCAGATGTCCAACTGGATCGCCCCTTTCGGGATCACGCTGGTTGCCGATTACCTGGGGGCGGTCATGGTCGTCATCACGGCGATCACCGGCCTTGCCACGGTCATCTACACCTTGTCGGAAATACCCGAGCGGCTCGAGCGTCTGGGCTTTCACGCCCTGCTGCACACGCTGCTGGTCGGAGTTTGCGGGGCTTTCCTGACAGGTGACATCTTCAACCTCTACGTCTGGTTCGAGGTGATGCTGATCTCCAGCTTCGGCCTGCTGGTGCTGGGCGGCACGCGCGAGCAGCTGGACGGCGGCGTCAAGTACGTGATGCTGAACCTGGTGTCGACCATCATGTTCCTGGCCGGGATCGGCCTGCTCTACGGTGTGACCGGCACGCTGAACATGGCCGACCTGCACCTTGCCGTGCGCGAGGTTCAGAACACCGGCCTGCTCAGCACGATCGCGATCATGTTCCTGGTGGCTTTCGGCGTCAAGGCGGCCCTCTTTCCGCTGTTCTTCTGGCTGCCCGCGTCCTATCACACGCCCCCGGTTGCGGTTTCGGCGATCTTCGCGGGCCTGCTGACCAAGGTGGGCGTTTACGCCCTGATCCGGACCTTTACGCTGATCTTCGATCAGGATGTGGGCTATACCCATCAGATCATGCTGTGGATGGCGGTCGTGACCATGGTCACGGGTGTTCTGGGCGCGGCGGCAATGAACGATTTCCGCCGCATCCTGTCGTTCCACATCATCAGCCAGATCGGCTACATGGTCCTGGGCTTGGCGCTGTACACGCCCCTGGGCCTGATGGGTGCGGTCTTCTATCTGGTCCACCACATCATCGTGAAGGCGAACCTGTTCTTCGTGGCGGGTGTGGCAAAGCGGATCGCCGGGTCGACCGATCTGGCCAGGATCGGCGGGCTTTATGCCCATGCGCCCTTGCTGGCCTTCCTGTTCCTGGTACCCGCCTTCTCGCTGGCTGGCTTTCCGCCATTGTCGGGCTTCTGGGCCAAGTACATTGTCGTCAAGGCCGCCATCGATCTGGAGATGTGGGTTGTCGCGGCATTGTCGCTGGCGGTGGGTCTCCTGACCATCTTCTCGATGACCAAGATCTGGGGCTCGGCCTTCTGGCCGCCCCACCCTGAGGAGATCAAGCCCCGCCTGTCGGACCTGTCGATGGGTGACCGGGTCGCGCTGATGCTGCCCATCGTGGCCCTGGCTGCGCTGACCTGCATCATCGGCCTCTTTCCCGAGCCTTTCGTGCAGTTCGCCGAAACGTCGGCCAACCAGCTGCTTGATCCGACCGATTACGTCACAACCGTTCTGGGGGTGCAGCCATGAACCTCTTTGCCCTCAACATGCTGCTGGCGCTGGCTTGGGTCGCGCTGACGGGCGGGCTGACGCTTGGCGGCCTTGCGACCGGGTTCCTGATCGGTCTGGCGGCAATGTGGCTGGTCCGGCCGCTGTTTCCGGAAACGGGCAGCTATTTCATGCGCCTGTACTACTGGGTGCGGCTGATCGTGATGTTTGTCTACGAACTGGTCGTCAGCTCGATCCCCGTGGTGCGCGACGTGCTGACGCCGGGGCAGGCGTCGCAGCCGGCGCTGATCGCGGTGCCCCTGAACGTGACGACCGACCTTCAGATCACCCTTCTGGCCAATTTCATCTCGCTGACGCCGGGCACGCTTACACTTGACGTGTCCGAGGACCGCAAGACCCTGTATATCCACGCGATGTTTGGCGACGATCCTGATGCGATCCGGGCGCAGATCCGCGACCGGTTCGAGGTCTGGGTACGCGAGGCGACGGAGTAGAGCGATGAGCATTCTCGATTACGCGGTTCTTTTCGGTTTCGCCCTGGTGATCCTGGGCGTGGCACTGGCGGCCATCCGGCTGGTGCGCGGACCCACGCTTGCGGACCGGATCGTGGCGCTGGACATGATGACGGTGCAGTTGGTGTCCTTTGGCGGCCTTGCCGCGCTCCAGGCGAACAGCGCGGCATTTCTGGACGTTGCCGTCGTTCTGGCGCTGGTGGGCTTTCTGGCGACGGTTTGCCTGGCGCGCTATCTGGAACGGCGCATCCTTTTGAAGGCGGAGGAGCTGCTATGATCGGAGAGATCGTCATCTCGCTGTTCGTGATCGCGGGGGGAGTTTTCTGCTTTGCCGCGGGTCTCGGTGTCCTGCGGCTGCCGGACCTTCTGACCCGGATGCACGCCTCGACCAAGGCAGGCACCCTGGGATCGGGGCTGATCCTTGTTGCGGTCGCCGCATCCTTTGCGGAAGGCACCGTCATCGCCCGTGCCGTGGCGGCGATCCTGTTCCTGCTGCTGACCGCGCCCGTGGCCGCCCATCTGATCGGCCGTGCGGCATTCCGGACCGGCGTGCCTATGGTCGACCGCACGCAATGCGAGGACGGCGTGGCCGAGGCGCTGCGTACGCGCCCCCCCGAAAAGGCGCCCGAGTAGGCGCCCGAACAGGGCCATCCTTTGGCCCTGTCGGCAAAGGGGGCTTTCCAAAGCGGGGACTTGATCGTAGATCATTCGGATTGGCGGACGAACCGCCTGATCTGAAAGAGCCGAATGAGCCAGGACATCACAACGATCACCCGCACCGAAGAGCTTGCGCGCTTCTGCGAGGTTGCCAAGACTGCCCCCTATGTCACCGTCGACACCGAGTTCCTGCGCGAGCGGACCTATTGGTCCAAGCTTTGCCTGATCCAGCTGGCGCTGCCGCCGGCCTCGACTCCCAAGATCGACGGCGGGCAGGCCGTTCTGGTCGATCCCCTGGCCGAAGGACTGTCGCTGGAGCCGCTTTACGACCTGTTCCGGCACACCGCGACGGTCAAGGTGTTCCATGCCGCCCGCCAGGATCTGGAAATCTTCTTCCATGATGCGCAGCTGTTTCCGACGCCCATGTTCGATACGCAGGTGGCTGCGATGGTCTGCGGCTTTGGCGAACAGGTCGGCTACGAGACGCTGGTGCGCAAGATTGCCAAGGCCAACCTCGACAAGTCGTCGCGCTTTACCGACTGGTCGCGCCGTCCGCTGACTGATGCCCAAGCCGCTTATGCGCTGGCCGATGTGACCCATCTGCGGGTCATCTACGAGTTTCTTTCTGCCGAACTGGTCAAGACCGGCCGCGAAGCCTGGCTGGCCGAAGAAATGGCGGTTCTGGAAGATCCCGAAACCTATATCACCCGTCCCGAAGAGGCTTGGCTGAAGGTGCGCACCCGCACCAACTCGCCGCGCTTCTTGGCAATTCTGCGCGAACTGGCTCGCTTCCGCGAGGCCTATTCGCAGGAACGCGATATCCCGCGCAGCCGTGTCTTCAAGGATGACGCGATGATCGAGCTTGCCTCCACCAAGCCGTTGAACGAGGCCGATCTGGCCCGTTCGCGCCTGTTGTTGCGCGAGGCCCGCAAGGGCGAGATCGCGAACGGCATACTGGCAGCCGTTAAGGCAGGAATTGAGTCCAAGGACCTGCCCCAGCCCAAGGGAGAGGAACCTGGCAAGCCCGGCAACGCCGCCTTGTCGGATCTGCTGCGCGTCCTGCTGAAGGCCAAGGCCGATGCGGCCGGCGTTGCGCCCAAGCTGATTGCCTCGTCCTCGGACCTTGATGCGATCGCCACGGGCAGCCGCGATCTTTCCGCCCTGCAAGGCTGGCGCGCCGAGGTCTTTGGCGAAGATGCGCTGCGGCTGGCCGCTGGCGAGATCGCGCTCTCGGCACAGGGTGGCTCGGTCAAGGTCGTTCCCGCGCGCTAGGCCATGCAGCCGGTCGTCCTGTCACGCCCTTGGCCCGAAGACGTCGATGCCATCACAGCGGCGCTGGCGGACTGGGACACGGTGCGATGGCTGACAACGGTGCCATGGCCATACCGGATCACGGATGCGCAGGCGTTCGTGGCACGCGCTTCTCTGGACGAACATGCGATCCGTGTCGATGACCGCCTTGCGGGTGTGGTACAGGCAGGACGCGCTTTCGGGCTGTGGATCGCGCCTGAAAGACAGGGACAAGGCATCGGTCGCCGCGCAAGCGTGCTGGCGCTGTCGCGGCTTTTCCGAACCGGCGCCACCGATGTTCGGACGCGCTGCCTGATCGGCAACGAACGCTCGCGCCGGCTGCTGAACTGGCTGGGCTTTCAGCCGATCGAGGAGGTGCAGCTTTTTTCGGCATCGCAGGGCCGTTCGGTCGCAGCCATGTCGTTGCGCCTGTCGTGTACTGATTTTGCATCGCGCCATGGGTTCACCCTGCGCACACCCCGCCTCCACATCGACCCCGTTGTGCCTGCGGATCTGCCTGACCTGCGCCGCATCGCGTCGCTGCCGCAGATCACGGACCTTGATGCGCCATTCCTGTGGGAAAGCTCGGGCTGCGGGCTGCTGCCGCCCTTGTCTCTGGCCGTGCGGTTGAAGGGGCGGGTGATCGGTGCCGTCTGCCTAGACGGTGGCGAGGCCGTGCGGCTGTCGCTCGTGCTGGATCCCGCTCTGTGGGGGCAGGGGCTGGGACAGGAGATGGCCGCCGCCGTTCTCGCCGAAATGACGGCACGCCTTGGCCCGACAGAAATGGTGGCGCAGGTTGCACTGGACAACCTTGCCGCCCGCAAGATCATGAAGAACCTCGGGTTTCGGCGGGCCGAGGATGTAGCATTGCCGGAAATGGGGGCGGACGCGCCGGCCAAGGCGGCACTTTACCGCTGGCGGCCGGGCCTCTTGTCCTAGACCGGAGTGTTCGGCCTGTCCGATGCGGGTGCAATGATACGGAACATGGCGCGACGCTCTTCGGGAGTGCTGGCTTCGGGTGTGTTGGCCGGAGGAGAAGGCAAAGGTGCCTGTTCCTGTCCCTGAAGCGGCTTGTCCTGTCCGCTGGCCGAACGTCCGCGGCGTTTCGGCACAAAGGTACGGCCTTCTTCGGCAAAGCCCATAGCGGAAGGCGAGGGAGCCAGCGTCGTTCCTCCCTCGATGATCGGCATGACCTCATCGTCGATCAGGTCGAACCGACGGGGGGCGACTCCCAGGTCGCCATGCGAGATGATGCAACCCAAGGTGCGGGTGACGTCTCCCAGGTCTGATCGCAGCGGCAGCAGCAGCATCTGCCCCTGCAGTTCGGGTCGCGCGTATTCCGCCCGCGACTGCAGGCCGATGCGTGCGATCTGCGGCGCCTTGAACACGCTTTCCAGAACGTCCGAAAGCCGGCCCCGCGAGGCGGTCTGGAAAAACGCGCAGATTGGCATGCCGCGCACCTCCATCCCCATCAGGTCGATCAGATGCCGGCCCGCCAGTCGGATCCGCCCGGCACCGGGCGCGATCCGTTCAAGGATGAAGGCGAAATCCAGCGCCTGCGCGATGCCGCGCGGGTCCACGTCCGACCGGGCGGGAACAGCACGGCCATGGCGGATGCTGTCCCAATAATCGCGCAGTTCGCGCAGCACACGGTCAGGCCGATGAACCTCATAGTCCTGCAGCCGCAGGACCTTGGCCTGCCTCGCATCATGCAAGGAGCCCTTGTCCTTTTCTGATCCGTCGTCCCGCTCGGGCACGTTCCATCCTTCATCATTCGGGAAAGGGCCAAAGCTGGCCCCTGTTCGCTGCATCGGTTCTATGCCAGATGGCAAAGCAGGCCGAGTCCTTTCGTGAACGAATGGTTAAGATCGCCGGCCGGGCTTGACCGTCACCGTCCTGCGGGGCATCCCCGGACCGGAAGAACGGATGCGCCAAAGGACTGACCGCGATGATGAACCGAACCGGCCTGATGGTCATCCTGTCATCACCCTCGGGGGCTGGGAAATCGACGCTGGCGCGGCGCTTGATGGATTGGGACCCCAGCTTGCGGTTTTCCGTCTCTGCCACCACGCGCCCGCCGCGGCCGGGAGAGATCGACGGCGTCCATTACCACTTCACCTCGGCCGAGGATTTCCAGCGCATGGTGGCGCAGGACCAGATGCTGGAACATGCCGAGGTCTTCGGAAACTTTTACGGAAGTCCCCGCGGACCCGTCGAGACCGCCATGCGCGAAGGGCGCGATACCCTGTTCGACGTCGACTGGCAGGGTGGCCAGCAGATCCGCGCCTCGGCGCTGGGCGGTCATGTCGTGTCGATCTTCGTGCTGCCCCCCTCGCTGCCCGAGCTGGAGCGTCGGCTGCGCGCGCGTGGACAGGACAGCGACGCGGTGATCGCCGGCCGCATGCTGAAAAGCCGGTCCGAGATCAGTCATTGGGCCGAATATGACTATGTTCTGGTGAACGACGATCTGGACCAGACGGAGGCGCGCTTGCGTGCCATCCTGACTGCGGAACGGTTGCGGCGCGACCGGCAGGCAGGGCTGGGTGCATTTGTCAAGCAACTGATGAGCGAGGAGGAAAGCTGATGATCTGGTCGCTGGATGGCATTACTCCGGAACTGGCCGAAGATTGCTGGGTCGCGCCCGATGCCCAGCTGATGGGGCGGGTCGTGCTGGAGGAGGGCGCGTCGGTCTGGTTCGGTGCTGTCCTGCGCGGCGACAACGAAACGATCCGCGTGGGGCGCGGCAGCAACGTGCAGGACCTGTGCTGCCTGCATACGGATCCGGGTCATCCGCTGCATATCGGGCAGGACTGCACCATCGGGCACCGTGCCATTCTTCACGGCTGCAGCATCGGTGACGGCGCGCTGATCGGCATGGGCGCCACGATCCTGAACGGCGCGGTCATCGGACCTGGTGCCCTGATCGGCGCAGGCGCCCTTGTCGCCGAAGGCAAGGAAATCCCTGCCGGTGCCCTGGTCATGGGCGCGCCGGGCAAGGTGGTGCGCATGATGGACGAGGATGCCCGGCAGAACCTGCGCGCCTCGGCTGCGCGATATCGTGAAAATGCCGCGCGTTTCCGGGCCGGCCTGACGGCGGCAGGCTGAGCCATGCGGGGTGCGCCACGACGGGTCGCGGGTTTTCTGGACGGCGTGCCCCTGCCGATGCTGGCGGTGGATCGCGAGGCACGGGTCATCGCAGTCAACCCCCTGGCCACCGCCATGTTCGGCGAGGGGATCCTGGGCCGCCCTTTCGTCACCGTGCTGCGCCACCCCGCCATCGTTCAGGCGGTGGACTGGATGCTGGACCCGGATGCCGGGCCGCCGCCGCCGCCCGATCCGGGCCTGCCCCCGCCGCCGGACAACGTTCTGACCCTGCGGGCGCAGTTCGGCGCGGACGGGCGTGACATCCTGGCCGAGGTGACAGTCGGCAGCCTGCCTTCGGTCTTTGGCCGCGGCGCGACGATCGCCGTTCTCGACCGTTCGGTCGAGGAAGAGGCCGAGCAGATGCGTCGCGATTTTGTCGCCAATGTTAGCCACGAACTGAAGACGCCCCTGACCGCGATGACCGGCTTCATCGAAACGTTGCGGGGGCCTGCGCGTGATGACGCCCGGGCCCGGGACCGGTTCCTGGACATCATGGAGCGCGAGGCGGGCCGCATGAACCGGCTGATCAACGAGCTGCTGTCGTTGAGCCGGGTCCAGTCCGATGAACGCCGCCGCCCTTCTGGCCGGGTGGATCTGCCGGGCTTGTTGCGCAGTGTGCTGACCATGATGGCGCCGCGCGCCGAAATGGAGGGTGTCACGATCCGCACCGAGGGCCTGGACCAGGAACTGCGTCTGCCGGGGGATCCAGACCAGCTGATCCAGGTCTTTCAGAACCTGATCGAGAATGCGTTGAAGTATGGCGGATCGGGTGGAGCATTGCGGATCGCCCTGTCACGCATCCCTCACGAGCCGCTGCTGCGCGGCCCGGCCTGGGCGGTCATGGTCGAGGACCACGGCGAGGGGATCGAGGAACAGCACCTGCCGCGCCTGACCGAGCGATTTTACCGTGTCGACACGCACCGCGCCAGGGCGCAGGGCGGCACAGGGCTGGGGCTGGCCATCGTCAAGCACATCGTGAACCGTCATCGCGGCCGGTTGCGGATCGAAAGCCGCCTGGGCGAGGGCAGCCGCTTTACCGTGATCCTGCCCGAAGGTCTGGCGCGCGGCTGAAGCCGGCCAGGCCGGTCCGCATGACGATCAGTTTTCAGGAAAGGCCGGCGTATCCGTTGCCGCAGGCCCCTCGCCCTCGGTCAAGGCTTGGCCTATAAGCGCGGCAGGTCTTGTGGAAGGAAAAAGGCACATGTCGCAAACCTCGCAGGTCGATCCGGCCAAGCAGGCTGCCGCGCGGGCAGCCGTGGCCTTGGTCGAGGACGGGATGAAGCTGGGGCTGGGCACGGGTTCGACCGCCAGCGTCATGGTGCGCGAACTGGCGGCGCGCGCGGCAGCCGAAGGGCTGAAGCTGCGCTGTGCCGCGACCTCGAAGGCAACGGCGGACCTGGCGAAAAGCCTGGGGCTGCGGATCGAGAGTCTGGACCAGATCGGCTGGCTGGACATGACCATCGACGGCGCCGACGAGGTTGACCCGTCGCTGCATCTGATCAAGGGGGGCGGGGCCGCCCATCTGCGCGAAAAGATCGTTGCCGCCGCCAGCGAGCGGATGGTGGTGATCGCCGATCCGGCCAAGGTGGTCGAAACCCTGGGGGCCTTTCCCCTTCCGGTCGAGGTGCTGGAATTCGGCTTCGAAACCACGCGCAAGCTGATCCGCCGGGCGCTGGAAGCGCTGGAACTGGGTGAGCACGACGTTCTGCAGCGCCTGAAGAACAGCGATCCCGTCATCACCGACGAGGGCAATTTTATTCTGGACCTGCATCTGGGGGAAATCCCCGATCCCGCCGCGCTGGCCCGCGCCTTGTCGGCCATTCCCGGCGTGGTCGAACACGGGCTGTTCCTGGGGATGTGCGATCTGGCCATCATCGGGCGCGACGACGGCAGCGTGGTCGAGCTGGCGCGCGATGCCGACATCGATGCCGACATGCTGGCCCAGGAAGGAGAGTGAGACGGTGACTTTCGACTATGATCTGTTTGTGATCGGTGGTGGTTCGGGCGGGGTCCGGGCAGCCCGGATCGCCGCGGGCGAGCACGGCGCCAAGGTCGGTCTGGCCGAGGAAAGCCGCATGGGCGGCACCTGCGTCATCCGCGGTTGCGTTCCCAAGAAGCTGATGATCTTTGCCTCGCAGGCCGGGCTGATGGCTGACGAGATGCGCGGTTATGGCTGGTGCGACGCGCAGGCCGGAACATTCAGTTGGGAGGTTTTCCGCGAAAAGCTGGATGCCGAACTGTCCCGGCTGGAGGTGATCTATCGCGCCGGGCTGGATCGCGCGGGTGTCGAGATCCACGACCAGCGTGCCAGGCTGGCCGATCACCACACGATCGAACTGGCCGACGGCACCCGCAAGACGGCCCGAAACATCCTGATCGCCACTGGCGGGCGTCCGGCCAAGATCGGCGTTCCGGGCGAGGAACTGGCGATGGTGTCCGACGACCTGTTCCTGATGGACGAGCTGCCGCGCCGTGTCCTGCTGGTGGGCGGCGGGTTCATTGCCTGCGAATTCGCGACCATCCTGGCGGGATTGGGCGTGGATGCCGTGCAGGCCTATCGCGGCGATGCGGTGCTGCGCGGCTTTGACCGCGAGGCGCGCGATCTGGCGACATTGCAGTTGAGCCATGTGGGCGTCGATCTGCGCCTTGGCCTGACGCCCACGACGCTGGAAAGGTCGGGCGAGGGAGTCGCAGTCAGCTTTGACGACGGCAGCCGCGACCAGTTCGACCGGGTGCTGTTCGCCACCGGCCGTGACCCTTACAGCTGGGGGCTGGGCCTCGAGAACACGGAGGTCCGGCTGAAGCCCAACGGAGCGATTGTTGTGGACGAATGGTCGCAAACCAGCGTGCCTTCGATCTTTGCGGTCGGTGACGTGACCGACCGGGTGAACCTGACCCCGGTGGCGATCCGCGAAGGGCACAGCCTTGTCGACACGATCTTTGGCGCCAGACCGCGCAAGGTCGATCATTCGGTGGTCGCCAGCGCCGTCTACCTGCGCCCGCACGAACTGGGCACGGTTGGCCTGACCGAGGAAGAGGCCAGGATGCGCGGCCCGGTCGATGTGTATTCGACCGTCTTCCGGCCGATGCGATCCATGTTCGCAGGCAGCAACGCCAAGGTGATGATGAAGCTGCTGGTGGATCCTGCGACCGACAAGGTGCTGGGCTGCCACATCTTCGGCCCCGAAGCCGGCGAGATGATTCAGCTTGCGGCCATTCCCATCGGCATGGGCGCGACCAAGGCGCAGTTCGATGCAACCATCGCGGTGCATCCCACTGCCGCCGAGGAACTGGTGACCATGCGCAACCCGTCGCGGCGTCACGAAGGGCTGGGCGGCTGACAATCCCGTGGGCGCGGCCCCTTGCCGCATCGGCAGGGGCCTGTCAGGGTTGACATTTCGCCCCTGCGCCCCAGTTTTCAACCAACGGAATTTCCAACGAAAGAAGGTCGATCGGATGGCAAATCAGGGCCCCTGGGGCGGAGGCGGCGGAGGAAACGGCGGCCGGGATGACGAGGATCGCAACAAGCGCCCTGCAAACCGCCCCTGGGGGGACCAGCAGCCGCCGAACGGATCGCGCCGCCCCGGCCCCGGGGGTGATCCCCAGCGGCCCGAGATCGACGACCTGATGAAGAAGGGGCAGGAACGCCTGCGCGTTCTGATGGGCGGTCGTGGAAATGGCGGCGGCACGGGCGGCGGCGGAGGCGGTCGCGGTCCGGTGGGGCCGAACTTCGGCATGAACCGGTCGACCCTGACGGTGGCAGGTCTGGCTGCGGTCGCCCTTTGGGCCTTTGCCAGCTTCTACCGGGTGCAGACCAACGAACAGTCGGTCGAGTTCCTGTTCGGCCGCGCGGTCGCCGTGGGCACCGAAGGCCTCAACTTTGCGCCTTGGCCGGTGGTCACGGCCGAGGTCGTGCCGGTCACCAACGAACGCGTGACCGAGATCGGGACCGGCCGGGCCGGTCCGATGGACAGCGGCCTGATGCTGACACGCGACCAGAACATCGTGGACATGGAATACCAGGTTGTCTGGAACATCCGTGATCCGCAGATGTACCTGTTCAACCTGGCCGATCCCGCCGACACGATGCGGGCCGTGGCCGAGTCCGCGATGCGCGACATCATCGCGCGGACCGAACTTGCGCCGATCCTCAACCGGGATCGTGGTGCCATCGCGTCGGACCTTCAGGAGGCCGTGCAGGCTACCCTGGATGCCTATCAGTCGGGGATCAACGTGATCCGCGTCAACCTTGACCGCGCCGACCCGCCCGAAGAGGTGATCGACAGCTTCCGTGCCGTTCAGGCCGCCCAGCAGGAACGTGACCGTCTGGAGAAGGAAGCGGATGCTTATGCGAACCGCGTTCTGGCACAGGCGCGCGGTGACGCCGCGCAGTCCTTGGAACAGGCCGAGGGTTACCGCGCCGAGGCGGTCAACACCGCCGCCGGCGAGGCGTCGCGCTTCAACTCGATCTATGAGGAATATATCAACGCCCCCGAGGTCACGCGGCGCCGCATGTATCTGGAAACCATGGAGCAGGTGCTGGGTGACGTGAACAAGATCATCCTGGGCGAAGGCCTGAACGAGGGTTCGGGCGTGGTGCCTTACCTGCCGCTTGACCAGCTGCGTGGCGGCGCGGGCAATGCCTCGGGCAATAACAACCTGCCGGGTGGCAGTGCCGCGGCAGGCGGTGCCGGAACGGCGCCGCAGACCGGCACGGCTCCGGCTCTGACGACCACTGGAGGGACGAACTGATGGCAGTCCGCACAAAAACCCTCGGCGCATTGGCGATCCCGGCATTGATCGCCGTGGCCGTTCTTGTGGCCTCGTCTCTTTTCATTGTGGACGAACGCGAAAAAGCGCTGGTCCTGCGCCTGGGGCGCATCGTCGATGTGCAGGAACAGCCCGGCCTCGGCTTCAAGCTGCCCTTCGTGGACAATGTCGTGAAATTCGACGGACGTATCCTGGGGCTGCCCACGAGCCCGCTGGAGGTGACGCCGCTGGACGACCGCCGCCTGGTGGTCGATGCCTTTGCCCGCTGGCGGATCACCGATCCGGTCCGCTTTCGTCAGGCTGTCGGCACTGCCGGCATCCAGGCGGCGCAGATGCGGCTGGAGCCGATCGTCCGCAACGCCATCCGCGAGGTTCTGGGTACCGTGCCTTCGACGCAGGTGTTGTCGGACGACCGCACGGCGCTGATGAACCAGATCCGCGACGAAGCGCGCAACAACTCGTCCGGTCTTGGGATCGAGATCATCGACGTCCGCCTGACCCGCACCGACCTGCCCGAGCAGAACCTGAACGCCACCTATGGCCGGATGCGGGCCGAGCGGGAGCGTGAAGCCGCCGACGAGATCGCCCGCGGTAACGAGGCCGCGCAGCGGGTTCGCGCCGCTGCCGACCGGACAGTGGTTGAACTGACCTCGGAAGCGCGCCGCCGGGCCGAGATCGTGCGAGGCGAAGCCGATGCGCAGCGCAACGCAATCTATGCCGATGCCTATGGCCGAGACCCCGAGTTCTTTGCCTTTACCCGCTCGCTGACCTCGTACCAGCGCGCCCTGCGCGGCAACAACAGCTCGATGGTCATCCAGCCGGACAGCGAGTTCTTCTCGTACCTGTCCAGCGACGGGGCAGCGGGGGCCAGTCCCGCCGCGACGCCGGTGCCGCCTGGCAATTCGGCGCAAGCGGTGGACGTGCCCGAAGTGGGAACAACCGAAGAGGAAGAGGATCTGGTGACCCCGGAGGTGACCGATCGTGAAGGCAACCGTCTGGGCGAGGCTGCGGGCGTGCGCCTGACACCCTTGCCGGAAAACCTGACGGCCCCGCCACAGGAGCAGTCCGAGATCCTGTCGCCGGACGCGTCTATTCAAGACGCGCCCGCTCAGCCGGCTCCTGCGGAACCGCAGGAAGCTCAGGGAGAGGAGGCGCAGGCCAACCCGCCTTTGGACGAGAATACCGAGGCGCCTGCCGAGGCTCCGGCACAGACCAACTGAAGGCAAGCGGGCGAAGGCACCACCTTCGCCCGTTTCTGCAACAAAAATCACGATGTGTTCACGGCACGAGAGCGTGGTTTATTTGCAACGGCTTCCTAAATCGCGTTGATAACCCTGTGGCGGCCCTTGGTAAGATCCATCCTGCCGCCTCCGACAGATGAGGTCATCCAGCATGAAAACGCTTTTCCCTCGCCACCTCCTGACTGCATCGGCCTTGGCGCTGGTGGTCGGACTGGGGCATGCGGGCGCCCAGCAAGTGGTCGATCCCGCCAACACCGATGTGTCGCCGCAGGTCAGCCAGGAGGCGCAGGACGCAGCCAACAACAACCAGCCGCTCGGGGCCGAAACAGGCGAAGCGCAGGCTGCACAGGTCATGCCCGGCAGCTTTGCCGATCTGGCCGAGCAGGTCTCGCCTGCGGTCGTGAACATCACCACCACCTCGGTCGTGTCGCAGCCGACCCAGGGCGGCGGCCCGGTCTTTCCGGAAGGCAGCCCATTTTCGGATCTGTTCCGCGAATTTGGCTTTCCCGGAGCCCCGGGCGGTCCGGAAGGCATGCCCCGGCAGCGTTCGCCCCAGCGTTCCAATGCCCTCGGCTCGGGCTTCGTAATTTCGGCTGACGGGTTCATTGTCACCAACAATCATGTGATCGAGGGTGCCGACCAGATCGAGGTCGAGTTCTATTCGGGCCAGCGGTTGCCGGCCGAAGTGGTGGGCACGGATCCCAATACCGACGTGGCGCTTTTGAAGGTCGAGAGCGAGGAAGCGATCCCCTTTGTCCGCTTTGGCGACAGCGATGCGGCCCGCGTCGGCGATTGGGTCCTGGCCCTTGGCAACCCGCTGGGGCAGGGCTTCTCGGCCAGCTCGGGCATCGTTTCGGCCCGCAACCGCGAATTATCGGGCACCTATGACGATTATCTGCAGACGGATGCTGCCATCAACCGCGGCAACTCGGGCGGACCGTTGTTCAACCTCGATGGCGAAGTGATCGGCGTGAACACCGCGATCCTGTCGCCCAATGGCGGCTCGATCGGGATCGGCTTCTCGATGGCGTCGAATGTGGTCTCGCAGGTGGTGTCTCAGCTGCAGGAATTCGGGGAAACCCGGCGCGGCTGGCTGGGTGTGATGATCCAGGATGTCACGCCCGAAATGGCCGAAGCGCTTGGTCTGTCCGTGACCGGCGGTGCAATGGTCACCGATGTGCCCGAGGGTCCGGCACGCGATGCAGGCCTGCAGACGGGCGACGTGATCACGCGCTTTGCCGGTGAAGAGGTCGAAGACACGCGGGGGCTGGTCCGTCGCGTGGCCGAAGCGCCTGCCGGCGAGAGTGTCGAGGTGGTCGTCCTGCGGGAAGGCGATCCGGAAACGCTGAACGTGACGCTGGGCCGCCGTGAAACTGCGCAAGGCGGTGAACAGTCCCCGGCCACGGAAGAACCGGCGGAAACGGATCTGCTGGGCATGTCCGTCACGGCCCTGACGCCCGAGATGGCGACCGAACTGGGTGCTCCGCAAGGGGCGCGGGGTCTGGTCATCACCGGCATCGATGCCGAAGGTCCTGCCGCCGAGAAGGGGCTGGCTGCGGGCGACATCATCAGCGAAGTGAACCAGCAGCCGATTGCCAGTGTCTCGGACCTGCGTGACCGGGTCCAGGAAGCGCGCGATGCCGGCCGCCGCTCGGTGCTGATGCTGATCCGCCGCGGAGGCGAGCCGCTGTTCGTGGCGCTGCCGCTGGGAGAGGCGGAGGAAACGGCCGAGTAGGACGGTCTTTCGACAAGGGCGCCTTTGGGTGCCGGAAGGGGGCGGCCGAGGGGCTGCCCCTTTTCAATCCGGATGCGATCACCTAACTGCGGCAGGAAACAAGGGAACCAGCGACATGGCCAAGATCACCTATATCGAGCACAACGGCACTCGCCACGACGTGGATGTGCGCCCTGGCATGACCGTCATGGAGGGTGCGCGCGACAATGGCATCCCCGGGATCGACGCCGACTGCGGCGGCGCCTGCGCCTGCTCGACCTGCCACGTTTATGTGGATGCGGCCTGGACGGACAAGCTGCCCCCGCGCGATCCGATGGAAGAGGACATGCTGGATTTCGCCTATCAGCCCGACCCCGAGCGCTCTCGCCTGACCTGCCAGATCAAGGTGACAGAGGCGTTGGACGGTCTGGTCGTGCAGATGCCCGAACGCCAGATCTGACCGCACGGGGCTTTCGGGACTGGCTAACGGCTGCCGGACTTGCGGCCACTGCGACACGGGACTAAAGCCGTGACGGATTTGCACTCTGCGCAGGGTTTCTGCGCCAAAGGAGGTTCCGTTGAACGGTCTGGCACGTGTCTCGCGCTTGGTGGGCAACAGTTTTGCGCTCTGGGTGCTGCTGTTCGCCATTCTGGGGTTCCTGTTCCCCGACGTGTTCCGGCAGCTGACGCCCTGGATCGTGACCCTGCTGGGCATCATCATGTTCGGGATGGGTCTGACCATCTCGGGCAGGGACTTTGCCGAAGTGCTGCGCCGGCCGTTCGACGTGGGGATTGGGGTGGTTGCCCAGTTCCTGATCATGCCGCTTCTGGCCGTGGTCCTGACCCGCCTGATCCCGATGCAGCCCGAAGTGGCGGCCGGCGTCATCCTCGTCGGATGCTGCCCGGGCGGCACGTCCTCCAATGTCATGACCTATCTGGCCAAGGGTGATACCGCGCTGTCGGTCGCCTGCACCAGCGTCACCACCCTGATGGCCCCCATCGTCACGCCTTTCCTCATGCTGATGCTGGCGTCAGAATACCTGCCTGTCGATGCCGGTGCGATGTTCCTGTCGATCCTCAAGGTGGTGCTGTTGCCGCTGGCCCTTGGCTTTGCGGCGCAGCGGCTTGTTCCGGGGCTTGTCCGGGCGGCGGTGCCGATGCTGCCGCTGGTTAGCGTGACGGGCATCGTGCTGATCGTGGCGGCGGTGGTCGGGGCGTCCAAGGGCGCCATCGTCCAGTCGGGGCTGATGATCTTTGCGGTTGTGGTGCTCCACAACGGTTTGGGCTATGTAATCGGCTTTCTGGCGGCCCGCGCGGCAGGTTTGGACCTGCCCCGGCGCAAGGCCATCGCCATCGAGGTCGGGATGCAGAACTCGGGCTTGGCGGCTGCGCTGGCGACGGCCTACTTTTCGCCGCTTGCTGCTGTTCCAGCCGCCATCTTCAGCGTTTGGCACAACATTTCCGGCTCTATCGCGGCAAGCGTCTTGGCCCGGATGGACAGGCGATAGATCCCTGTCCCTTCAGTTGCTGAACGCGTTGATCAGGTTGATGACCGCCAGCACGCGTTGCGTCTGGCGGTCGACCCGATAGGCCTGATCGCCGTCGCGATAATAATCCCAGCCTGCCCGACCATCCAGTCCATAGCGGCCGGGATCGGTGATGCCGGTATAGCGTCCCGCATTCAGCCGGTCGCCCACGCGGAGATGGTGGTCCTTTTTCGCCTGGCCCGGCGGCGCGCAGCGTGGCGATTTCTTGGCCAGACCCGGCGGACAATGTTCGGCCCGCCCATGGCCGCGATCGTCGTGTTGACGGCCGCGGCCGGAGTCGGCGATGGCCGTGGTCGCCATCATGGTGGCAAGAACCACAAGTCCGGTGGTCCATCGGGTGCGGAATGTCATGGCTGCTCCTCCTGAAGGCTGCGCTTCCTGAACGCCGAATGGGCAGGATGTGCAACGGTAAGAATATTCACAAGTTGCGGCGCACGAAATCAGCAGGACAAATGAAAAGAGGCCCTGAGGGGCCCCTTGAAGCATCCAAAAGAGGAGCGGTCGGTCAGGCGGCTTTCTGGGCGTCCAGATCGCTGATCACCACGCGCGGGCTCTCGCTGCGGGTATAGTAGCCATACATCTGGTCCAGCACGGCATCCGCTTCGGCGCTGCGCTTTCGGGCAGCCAGGCTGAGCGGTTTGTTCTGGGCTTCGGTCATCATCATTCTCCGGGTTCGGGTCGGTCCCTCCCACGGGCTGTACTTATGGGGGCAAAGGCTGAAATGGAACCGCCCTGACGTCAGGTCAGGGCGAGTGCAGGGCAGCCATGCGTCTGGAACAGGTCAGCCCAGTTGCAGCATCCGGTGTTTCTTGCGTCCGACCGAAATCTTCACGCCCTGCTTCAGCGCACCCATGTCCACAACCATTTGCGGATCCGTGACGGGCTCGTTGTCCATGCGCAGGCCGCCTTCGGCAATCAGGCGCTTGGCCTCCTTGCCGCTGGAAAGCAGGCCGGATTGGACAAGGGCCTGCGCGATCGTCAGCCCTTCGATGGCCGCGCCTGCCGGCAGCAGCGCCACCTCCAGATCGCCGCCGGCGCCGCCTTGCTCGAACACCTCGCGTGCGGTCGCCTCGGCGCTGGCGGCGGCATCCGCGCCGTGCAGCAGGGCCGTGACCTCGTTGGCCAGCCGGACCTTGGCCTCGTTGATCTCGGCGCCCTGCAGCGCACCCAGACGGTTGCATTCCTCGACAGGAAGCTCGGTATAAAGCTTGAGGAAGCGGCCCACATCGGCGTCCGTCGTGTTGCGCCAGAACTGCCAGAATTCATAAGGTGACAGCATGTCGCCGTTCAGCCAGACAGCGCCGCCTGCCGACTTGCCCATCTTGCGCCCGTCGCTGGTCGTCAGCAGCGGAGAGGTCAGGCCCCAGATCGTCCGGTCGTCCACGCGGCGCGTCAGGTCGATCCCGTTGACGATGTTGCCCCACTGGTCCGAACCGCCCATCTGCAACTGGCAGCCATAGCGGCGGTTCAGTTCCAGAAAGTCATAGGCCTGCAGGATCATGTAGTTGAATTCGAGAAAGGACAGCGACTGTTCGCGGTCCAGCCGGGATTTGACCGACTCAAAGGACAGCATGCGGTTCACGCTGAAATGCCGCCCGATGTCGCGCAGGAAGGTCAGGTAGTTCAGGTCGTCCAGCCATTCGGCGTTGTTCAGCATGGTCGCGGCGTCCGCGCCATAATCCAAATACCGGGCAAAAACCCTTTGCATGCCGTCGATGTTGGCCTGGATGGCTGCATCGTCCAGCAGCGGGCGTTCGTCGCTGCGGAAGGACGGATCGCCCACCTTGGTCGTGCCGCCGCCCATCAGCGTGATCGGGCGGTTGCCGGTCTTCTGGAACCAGCGCAGCATCATGATGTTCAGCAGATGGCCCACATGCAGGCTGGCCGCCGTCGCGTCATAGCCGATATAGGCGGTGACAGGCCCCGCCAGCAGCGCCTGGTCCAGGCCCTCGTAATCCGTGCAATCAGCCAGATAGCCGCGTTCGGACATGATGCGCAGGAAGTCGGACTTGGGCTGGTGGGTCATGGGCTTCATCCTTCTGATCGGGCGCGATATACAGGCTGGGGCGGTAAAGGAAAAGGCGCGATGATCCGGGCTTTGGGGATGATGTCGGGCACGTCGCTGGACGGGATCGACGCGGCAATGGTCACGACTGACGGGGTGCGTATCGGATCATTCGGTCCGACGGCCTTTCGCGCATACACAGACAACGAGGCGGCCGTGCTGCACGGCGCCTTGGGGCTTTGGGCCGATGCCGCGCCCGTGCCCGAAGTCGCACGGCTGATCGTGGAAGGGCACGCCCAGCTCGCACAGGGCTTCGAGGATGCGCAACTGATCGGGTTCCACGGGCAGACACTGGCCCATGACCCGCATGGCCGCGGAACGCATCAGGCGGGCTCCGGCGCGGATCTGGCGCGGGCCACAGGGCGCCGGGTTGCCTGGGACTTCCGCTCGGAGGATGTGCGGCAAGGAGGCGAGGGCGCGCCGCTCGTGCCCTTCTTCCATTGGGCCTGCGCGGAATGGGCCGTGGGGCAGGGACACCTGCCCGCTGCGCCCGTGGCCTTCCTGAACCTGGGCGGGGTCGGCAACATCAGCTGGGTCGACCCGCGCATGCCCGCCCCCGAGTTTCCTGGGGCCTGCGTGGCCTTTGACACGGGACCCGCAAACGCGCCCATCAACGACCTGATGCGCGCCCGCCGTCATCAGACCCGGGACGAGGGCGGCGCGCTGGCCAGGCAGGGATGTGCCGATAGCACCATCGTTTCGGGGTTTCTTGATCATCCGTATTTCGCACGGCCGGCGCCCAAGTCGCTGGATCGCGATCAGTTTGCCGATCTGCTGCCGGCGGTGGCCAGGCTTTCCGATGCCGACGCAGCGGCAACGCTGGTGGCGGTGGTGGCCGGTTCGGTTGCGGCAGGCATGCGCTGGCTGCCTGACCAGGCGTCGCGCCTGCTGGTCTGTGGCGGTGGACGGCATAATGCCGCACTGATGATGTCCTTGTCGACGCGGCTGGACATGACGGTTCAGCCGGTCGAATCCGTCGGTCTGGATGGCGACATGCTGGAAGCGCAGGCCTTTGCCTGGCTGGCCGTGCGGGTTCTGCGGGGGCTGCCGACCTCTGGACCCATGACCACGGGTGTGCCCGCGCCTGTGTGCGGCGGACGCATCAGCAATCCGTGAGCAGGCCCGAAAATGCGACCTTGGGCGGAACGCAGACCAGACAGACGCGTTGAGAAGGCGATGATGACACAACAATAGTGTTATCGAAACAATGCTTTGAAACGGAGTCTTCACATGAAATCCCTCATGATCACCGCCGCCACCCTCGCCCTTGCCACCCCCGTGTTCGCGCAAGAGGCCACCACGCCGCCGGCAACCGATGCAATGCCCGCTGAAACGATGCCCGTCCAGAATGACGCTGCAACCGGCACCATGCCTGCCGATGGCATGACCACCACGACCACCGAAACGATGCCTGCAGATGGCATGACGACAACTGAAACCATGCCTGCTGGCACGATGACGACCGACATGAGCGACACCGAAGTGGCGCTGTCGGCCACCAATCAGGGTGTGACCGCGTCTTGGCTGGAAGGCCGCTCGATCTATACGACAAATCAGCCGTCCTCGACCGCATGGACCGACGTGACGGGCGATGCCGTTCCGAGCGAATGGAACGAGATTGCCACCGTCTCCGACCTGGTGATGACGCAGGAAGGTGAGCTGGTCGGTTATATCGCCGACATCGGCGGATTCCTGGGCTTGGGTGCCCACACCGTTCTGCTGGACCGCGACGCCCTGCACATGGCGCAGTTCGGTGACGATGCCGTTCTGGCGACCAACTATTCCCAGGAAGAGCTGGAAGCACTGCCGGAATTCGAGACGGACAGCGTTCGTAACTGATTCCTTCCTCTCCTCACGAACTGACATGACGGGGTGCCCTGAAGGGCGCCCCGCTTTTTGTGGTGGGGAACCCGGTTTCACGTTGGATGGTTGAGCATGGGGCCTAGGGGCCTTTTTCAACACTCAAGGAGGATCTGATGGCCAGACATCTGCTGGGAACTGCCGCCACGCTGGCCCTGCTGACGGGGCCCGCGCTGGCTCAGGAGCAGGCCAGCCAAGGAAGCACCGTCACGGTTCAGCAATGCGCCCCGGTCATTTCCGTGACCCAAACGCCGCCGACCGTCACGGTCACCCTGTCAGAGGACGGAACATCGGAACCGACAGTGACCGTCACGCAGTCCCCGCCCGAGGTGACTGTCGAGAACTGCGCCCCCACCATCAGCGGTCCTGACGGAGCGGAAATGGCGGTCGAGATCGTCGAAGCGGAACCTAACATCTCCATCATTGCGGCCGATACGGCAGAATTGACCGTTTCCCGTATGGGTGCGGAGGAGGCCGGCGCCGAGGGTCAGGCCGCCGCCGCCATCCCTGCAGCACCTGAAAGCACCGGGACGACCGACGATCCTGTCACTGCCGATGCTCCGGAATCATCCAGCAGCCAGACCTCCACTTCGACGCAGGCTGCCCAGAATGCCGATGCGTCGCAATCCTCCGAAGCGGCCAATCAGGCGATGGGAGACACTGACGAGGGCGCCCCCGCCACGGCCGGCGCGCCCGCCACTCAGCCTGCCACCGAGGAAACCGCGGGCAGCGGGAGCATCACCGAAACCCATGGTGCCGACAACAACACTGCCGTGGGGCAGGGTCAGGCTGGTGCCGAGAGCCAGCAGTCGGACAACGGCGAAGAGCCTCCGGCAACCGAGGCTTCGGTGGCCGAGGAAGTGTCGCCCGTCAACAATGACGCCGGGGCTTCGGATATCGGATCGATTTCCGGCGAGACCACGGCGCCTGCCGACATGCCCGACGCCGGGAATGCCGGGCCGGAACCCCGGGACGTTGCGGCCGGGTCCGACGAGGCGGCAGCCGACACGGCGGCCGCAGGCGCTCCGCCGAGTGCCGGCGAAGTGACGGCAGCGGCAAACGCCATCGCGCTGCGTGAAGGCAGTGCCGTGGTCGAGGCCGACGAGGTGATGGCCGAAGGCATGGACGGCACGCCGGTCTACAGTGCCGATGACGAGGAAGTTGGCACCATCGAGCAGTTCGACACGAATGTGCAGGCCGCCATCGTCGGTGTGGGCGGGTTCCTGGGGCTTGGAGAACGCTCGGTTGCGTTGCCGTTGGACCAGATGTCCTTCCAGCGCGACGACGCGGGGGAATTGCGCGCCTATATCGCCGTTCCCTCCAGCGAGATCGAGAATTTGCCCGAACATCAGGCGGCTGAATAATCGTTTCAGGCGCGCAGGAGGGAAGGCTGCATGTCCCCTTGCGCAAAACTGGCAGAATCTTTGCGCGCGCCCTTGACGGGGGCGCGCGTGCTGCGTAAACCCCGCTTCACCCCGGCAGGCGAACGGTCGGGGGATGAGTTGGGCGGTTGTAGCTCAGTTGGTTAGAGTACCGGCCTGTCACGCC
>NZ_JBKGUN010000216.1:0-24042 GCF_046462195.1 Paracoccus sp. (in: a-proteobacteria)
GCGCGTCAGCGCTTATGGCGACCGCCGCAACCGGCAGGGCAACCCGATGGACGCCCGCAACAACCGCGTCGAACTGATCCTGCTGCGATAAGGGCGGGATTATCCGAATCTTAAACCTTGTCGCGCAGGATGATGGACAACACTGAACCACAAGGGTGCCTGTCCATGTCCATCTCTTCCGCGATGAATGCCGGTGTGTCCGGTCTGGCGGCGAACTCGTCTCGCCTTGGTACGATCTCGGACAATATCGCGAACGCATCGACATTTGGCTATAAGCGCGTCGAAACCGAGTTCGACGCCATGATCGTGGGGCAGGGGGCGGGGCTTTACACGGCAGGCGGCGTCCGCACATCGACCCAGCGCGTGATCACCCAGGCCGGCGCGCTTGTGACGACCACCCATCCGTTGGACCTTGCCATGACCGGTCGCGGCATGCTGCCGGTCACGACCTTGGCCAGTGCCAAGAGCGGCGGCGATCCCGTCATGATGATGGCCCGCACCGGCTCGTTCCGGCCCGACGCCAACGGCATCCTGCGCACGGAGAGCGGGCTGGTTCTGATGGGTTGGCCGACCAATTCGAATGGCAGCATCCCGCTGGTGTCGCGCGATTCACCAGCGGCGCTGCGTCCCATCCGGATCGAAGCAAACCGTCCCGTCGGTGATCCGACCACGCGCGTCGAGATCGGTGCGAACCTTCCCGCGACGGAAACGCTGCCCACGGCTTCGGGCGCGACAGTGCCTGTCCGGATCGAATACTATGGAAACCTGGGAACTTCGGAGGCGCTGAACGTGACGTTCACGCCGGACCGGAACAATACGACCGGGCTGTCGAACAGCTGGCTGGTCGAGGTGCGCGACACGGCTTCCGCGGGGAACATGATTTCATCCTTCCGCGTGACCTTCGACGACAGCCAGGCTTTGGGGGGCAGCATCCAGTCCGTTACCCGCATTACCGGTCCGGCCTATGATCCTGCATCGGGCACGATCCCGCTTGCGGTTGGGGGCGGTGCCATGGAATTGTTCATCGGAAGCCCTGGTGGCTCTTCCGGGCTCAAGCAACTGGCAGCGCCCTTCTCGCCCTCGAACATCAGCCGCAACGGATCGCCTGCCGGTCAGCTGGTGACGGTCGATGTTGATGGGGAAGGGCGGGTGAACGCCACCTATGATACGGGTTTCGTCAAGACGCTGTACCGCATTCCGGTGGTGGACGTGTCGAACCCGAACGGGTTGGTCGCGACTGAAGGCCAGGCATTCAAGCCGTCTCGGGAATCGGGCAGTTTTTATCTCTGGGACGCAGGCACGGGACCCACGGGCGAAATCTCGGGGTATGCCCGCGAGGCCTCGACCACCGATATCGCGCAGGAACTGACACACCTGATCACCACGCAGCGCGCCTATTCATCGAACGCCAAGATCATCCAGACGGTCGACGAGATGCTGCAGGAAACCACCAACATCAAGCGCTGACCGGCAGATCGCGCCGCGCAGGAGGCCGTGAATGAGCATAGCCAAGGCAATTTCGAACGCAATGACCGGGCTGGCCGCCACCAGCCGCGGCACCGAAACGGTGGCCGGAAACCTCGCGAATGTCATGACGCCCGGCTATGCCAGGCGCGAGATGGTTACCAGCGTGCAACTGAGCGGCGGCGTCCGGATCGACGGCGTGGCCCGGATCGTCAACGCAAGCCTTCTATCGGAGTCGCGTCTGGCATCGGCTTCGATGGGCGATGCATCGGTTCGAGCTGCGTTCCAGAAGCAGATGGAAGGGGTGATCGGGCTGCCGGGTGACAGCGCGGCCCTCAGTACCGCACTGACGTCGTTTCAAACAGCGCTGGGATCCGCCGTGGCCCGGCCGGATGACGAACCACGCCTGGCCCAGGTGCTGAACAGCGCCACCACGCTTGCCGCGAAACTGAACACGGCCTCTCAGGCGGTGCAGGCGGCGCGCAGTGCCGCGCAACAGGCAATCGCCACCGATGTCGGCGTCCTCAATACATCTCTGGAGCGGGTGGCGTTCCTGAACACGCGCATTGCGGTGCTGGTGGCAAGCGGTCAGGATGCCGCGCCGCTTCTGGATGAGCGGCAGCAGGCGATCGATCGGATTTCCTCCATCGTGCCTGTGCAGGAGGTCACCCGCGAGGCAGGCAAGGTTGCCTTGTTCACCAGCGAGGGGGCAGTGCTGCTGGATGGCAGTCTGCCGGCAACGGTCGGTTTCCAAGGCGGCGACCTTGTGACGGCGGGCCAGACGGTGGGGGCACCGCTTCAGATGCTGACCCTGAACGGGGACGCCTTGTCGCCCGGGCAGATGCGGCTGTTCGCGGGCGGATCGCTGGCAGGAAATTTCCAGATCCGGGACGAACTGGCACCGCAACTGCAGGCGGAATTGGACGCCATGGCCTATGACCTGCATCAACGTCTGGCCGATCCTGCAGCGGACGCCACTTTGGGGGCGGGCGATCCCGGGTTGTTCACCGATCAAGGAGGGCGTGCGCAGGCAGGGGCGATTGTCGGCCTTTCAGGGCGTCTGGCGGTCAACGCTGCCGTCAATCCGGCGGAAGGTGGCGCACTTTGGCGCATCCGGGGCGGACTGGGTTCGGGCGCCACGCCCGATCCTGTCGGACGGACGGAAACGTTGAACGGCCTTCTGGCGGCGCTGGACGCGGCGCGGCCATCGCATCCGGGCAGTGGCTTCGACGGCAACGCCTCGATTGCCAGCCGCTTTGGCACGGTCGAGGCGCGCGTCGTGACCCGTCGTGTCGGTGCCGAAAGCGACTTGGCAAGCCGCAGCAGCCGTCATTCCACCATCAATTCCAGCCTGATGGCGGGCGGGGTGGACAGCGATGCCGAAATGCAGCGCCTGCTGCAATACGAGCAGGCCTTTGCCGCGAACGCACGCGTGCTGAACGCCATCAACGAGATGATGAACCAGATCCTGAGGATTTAAGCCATGCCCCTGAACAGTATCGGCGATCAAGCCCGCGCCTTCGCGCTGCAGGTCGCATCGAACCGCCTCAAGACCGTGATGACCACGCTGACCAAGGAGGTCGCCTCGGGCGAGGTGTCGGATCTGGGGCAGCGCCTGCAGGGAAACACGCGTGCCTTGAACGAGATCGAAAGCCGGATCGGCATCACGAGGCAGATGGAAACTTCGGGCAAGGAGGCCGGGATCCAGCTGCAGGCCTTGCAGGACATGTTCGAGGCGGTGCGGACGCGGACCAGCAGCATTGGTCCTGCACTGGTGGGGGATCCCTTTGCCAAGACGCCCATCCAGCAGCAGACCCGTGCAACCGAGATGCTGCAATCGCTCGAGGCGGTCGTCCAGTTCATGAATGGCACGAACAGCAACCGCTTTCTGATGTCGGGGCAGGCCAGTGATGTGAAGCCGTTGTCTGACGCTTCCGTCATTCTGGATCGCCTGCAGACCCTGACGGCCGGCATGACGTCGGCCGATGACATCGCGCAGGCCATTTCCGACTGGTTCGACGCGCCTTCGGGTTCGGGCGGGTTTCTGGACCAGGCCTATCATGGCAGTCTGGGGGCGGGTCAGCGATTGCCGGTGGGTGATGGGGTGATGATCGAGGTGACCACGACGGCAGCAAGCCCTGCTGTGCGCGATCTTCTGAAGGGGCTGGCGACGGGTGCAATGCTCGAGCGAGGGGCGCTGACAGGAGATATACAGGAAACAGGGCGCCTGATGCAGCATGCGGGCAGCGTGCTGACGATTGCCGACACCTCCATTCTGGCCGAGATGGGCCGGATCGGCCTCAACCAGCAATCTGTCGAGCGCGCTCAGGCCACCAACGCCAGTTCATTGTCGACGCTGGAGCGTTCGCGCAACGATATCCGCCGTGCCGATCCTTACGAGACGGCAACGGCCCTGACCGAGGTGCAGTCGCAGCTGGACGCTGTCTATGCAGTCACTGCCCGGTTGTCGAAACTCAAGCTGGTGGATTACCTGCGGTGAAAAAGTTCCTGTGTGCGGTGATGCTTTGGTTGTGCTGCGGGCTGTCGGCCCTTGCCGTACCCGTTCGCATCAAGGATCTGGCCGACTTTGACGGTGTTCGGGGCAACGACCTGGTCGGCTATGGCCTTGTGGTGGGCTTGGACGGGTCGGGGGACGGGATGCGCAATGCGCCCTTTACAGAGGAAATGCTGGCGAGCCTGCTGGAGCGCCTCGGCGTCAATGTCACCGACGATGCGCTGCGGTCCAAGAACGTGGCCGCCGTCATCGTGACGGCAAGCCTGCCCCCTTTTGCCCGGTCGGGAAGCCGGATCGACGTGAATGTTTCGGCAATTGGGGATGCCAAGAGCTTGCTGGGCGGCACTCTGGTGATGACGCCTCTGAAGGCGGCGGATGGCAATATCTATGCGGTGGCGCAAGGTTCGATCATCGCGGGTGGTGTGGCGGCCTCGGGTGACGCGGCACGGGTAGTCGAGGGTGTGCCAACAACCGGCAGCATTCCCGTCGGCGCGCGCGTGGAACGCGAGGTCGAATTCGACTTTGCAGGCATCGACAACATCCGCATTGCCCTGCGCAATGCGGACTTCACCACGGCCACCCGCATAGAGGATGCGATCAACCGTGATTTCGACCGCGGCTTGGCGGTGACCCTGGACAGCGGCACCGTTGTCGTGAACTTCCGGGGCCTCGGCGATGTCAATCCGGCCCGTGTGGTCGGGCGGATCGAGAATCTGCTGGTCGAGCCTGAAGACCGTGCCAAGGTCGTCATCGACCACAAATCGGGTACCATCGTGGTGGGAGAGCGGGTGCGCATCTCACGCGTGGCCGTGTCTCAGGGAAATCTGACATTGCAGGTCAGCGAGGCGCCGATGATCTCGCAGCCCAACCCGTTCGCGCAGGGCGAGACGGTCACCGTGCCCCGTACCGCGGTCGAGCTGCGGCAGGAGCCGGGAATTGGCTTTGCGGAAGTCGCAGGCGAAACCAACCTGAGCGATCTGGTGGCAGGATTGAACGCGCTTGGGGTCCGGCCGCGCGACATGATCGATATCCTGAAATCGATCCACTCGGCCGGTGCATTGCATGCGGATCTGATCGTCGAATAGCGATCAAGGCAGCCGCAGCGAGCCTGAAGCGACCGCCAGCCACAGCGCCGCCGTCCCTGCCGCTGTCTGCCGATAAAAGCCCCCGCGCCGCATGGCTTTCAGAGCCTGCGGCGTTTGGCATGTCTGCATCTGCCGCAGCTGGTCGAGGACGTCTTGATGGGCGGCCGGCATGAGATGGGCCAGTGGCTCCAGCGCGGCACGATTGGCTGCCAACCAGGTGCCGAAATCGCCTGCCATCAGCTTGGACAGGCGGGCTTTCAGCGCCGGCACGGTATCATTCCGTCCCACCTCGCTGCGTGGATGCTGCCGATAAAGCAGTGATGGCCGAGGATCGTGGATCAAAACCGCACCAAAGGCCGAAGTGACCTGATACGCCCACCAGTCATGCGAAAGAATGCCCGCGCGACGGGCATCAGGCGCGGCCCGTTGCAGCAGCGCGACAGCACCGGGATTGAAGACCGAAGTGTTGCCCGCCATGATGGCCTGGACCAAGGCGTTGCGGAGCCCGAGGGGGCGACGAAAATGACGCGAGGGTGCAAGGGGGCGCAGTTCGCTGTCCGTGATGATGGTGCGGGCGGCATAATGCGCCGGGCCGGCATGCGGCGACAGGGCGGCAACGCCCCGTTCCAGCTTGTCCGGAAACCACAGATCGTCCTGATCGCAAAAGGCTGCCAGACAGTCCGGCGGGACGTGGTCCAGCATCCACAGGAAGTTCATCGTCGCACCCGCCTGCGGTCCCTTGATCAGAGACACGCGTCCGATCGGCAGGGTGGCTGCGAAATCTTGGACAATCTGCGTCGTGCCATCGTTGGATCCATCGTCAGAAACGATCAAGGACCAATCCGCATGGGTCTGCACCCTGATGCTGGCCAGCTGGGTCGCCAAGTGGGCGGCGCCCTGAAAGCTGGCAAGCAGGATGACGACGTGGGATCGTGGCATGGGGCGCCCAGTACGAAGAAAAACGACATCGGCCGGAGTGCGGATGCGCTCCGGCCGATGTCGGTTCTGGCCCGAGGCGCGGGCAGGGGCAAGCGCGGCTTACATCATTGGCGCGCGATATCTTCGATCAAAACAGCCGTCGCCTTCTGATCCGAAGCTTCCTGCGCCGTTTTCAGCAGCGCGGCCCGCAGGGGCGCCAGGCTGCGCTCGGCGGTAAAGTTCCCGTCGAATCCGCCAGTGTTGGCATGGATCATCAGTTGGCGCAGAAGCGCGTCCCTCAGGATGTGCTCCTTGCGGGCAAGTGCCGCCAGATCTGCACCGTCGGTCTGCAGCGTCAGTGTCAGGATCATCATGCCGCGCATGTCGCCCTGGCGGGTCAGAGGAACGAAGAACTGCGTGGGAAAGGTGAAATAGGCCGGTTCGCCCGCCACTGCGCCACCGCCGCCATGGCCGCCCCCGTGATCGGCCTTGGCGGGGGTTCCATGGGCATCGGCGGGGGCGCCATGGCCGTCGTCATGGGCATCGTCCGTCGGGACGGGCTCATGTCCGGCATCGTGTTTCCCGGCCGCTTCGGGTTCATGTCCTGTAGCCGCCTTGCCGCCGGGGCTACGCAGCATGTCCCCTGCAACGGCACCGCCCACCAAGGCCAGGATCGCGGGAAGGATCAGGATCAGCTTGCGCATGGGATCACCTCAATAAGGCAGAAGGACGTCAGCGATCTGCTGACCATAACGCGGTTGCTGCACGTCGCTGATCTGGCCGCGTCCGCCATAAGAGATGCGCGCGCCCGCAATGCGATCATAGGCGATCTCGTTGTTGCGGCCGATATCGGCAGGACGGACAAAGCCGCTGACGGTCAGTTCGCGCAGTTCGAAGTTGACCCGCACCTCCTGTGTGCCTTCGATCTGCAACGAGCCGTTGGGCAGCGTGTCCACAACCGTGGCCGCGACCCGCAGCGTCAGCTTGTCGCGACGAGAGATGTTGCCCGCACCCTTGTAGTTCGACGACGACGAGGCATCGGCCAGATTGTCGAACCCGGCTCCTTCCGGCAGCTTGTCGGCCAGACGCTGGGGAATTCCGACCATCTGTGGAATCGACAGGGATTCCTTGGAATTTCGCGTTCGGCCTGAACTGTTCGAGATTTCCGCCTTGTCGTCGATCTGGATGACGACGGTCAGGATGTCGCCCCGAATGGCGGCGCGACGGTCGCTGATCAGCGAAGACTGCGAACCTGCCCAGAGCGAAGCCGAGGCTTCGGGGCGGCCCGAATCGACAGGCAGATCCAGAGGAGGATTGGTCATGGCGATGAACTCTTCGGAGTCGCGGACCGAAGTCAGTTCAGGCGGGCGGCCGATATGGGCGGCGCGTGCGCAGCCGGAAGCGGCCAGGACCAGGCACAGCAAATAGGCGGGTTTCACGGAATTCTTCCTTTTCAATGGGTGACGGCCAGCGAGCCGTCGGGCATGACCTGCGCCGTCACCGTGCTGCGCGAGCCCATGTTCATGACGCGGATCCTGTCGCCTGCCGCACCGTCGTCCAGGGCGCGCCCTTCGGTGTCGATCCGCAACGCGCCGCGCAGATAGGACAAGCGCACGATCTGGTTGCGCCCGACAATGCGGGGGGGCTGCAGCATGTTGGCGTGCAACGGACGTCCCTCGTAAAGGGTGATGCGCGTCTGCATGCCGATGGCCGCGGAAGGATCCGTCAGGCCCGGACGGTCAGTGTCGATCACCCGCAGATCGCCTGCCTCGATGATGCTGCCGGCGGGCAGGGTGCGTGCGGCACCCAGGCCTCCGGCCAGGGCCGCGCCCGGCAACAGCGCCAGAAGAAGAACCAGCGCCCGCATCACCGCACCTGCGTCGTCGCGCCAAGCATCTGGTCGGCAGCGGTGATGACCTTGGCGTTCAGTTCGTAGCCGCGCTGCGCCTTGATCAGTTCGGTGATTTCGCGCACGGCATCGACCGAGCTTTCCTCCAGATAGCCTTGGCGCAGTGTGCCCAGGCCGTCCTGACCCGGATTCACCACCTGCGCCCCGCCCGACGCTGCCGTTTCGATGAAAAGGTTGGAGCCGATGGCCTCCAGCCCCTTCTCATTGGCAAAGCCTGCCAGGGTGAACTGGCCCAACAGTTCGGGTTCGACGCGATCGTTGAAATAGGCAAAGACCTCGCCACCCGCATTGATGGTGATGGCGCGCGCATCTTCGGGAATGGTGATGTTGGGCACCAGCGGATAGCCGTCCGAAGTCACGATCATCCCGTCGGGCGAGCGTTTCAGCCCGCCGTCGCGCGTGTATCCCGACAGGCCCGAAGGCAGCGTCACCTCCAGATAGCCGTCGCCCTCGATGGCCAGATCCAGGTCACCTCCGGTCGCGACCGACGCGCCCTGCTGCAGGTTGATGCTGACGGCGGTGGGGCGGACGCCCAATCCCAGCTGGACACCGGCCGGGATGACGGTTCCGTCGGCGGCGGTGACGCTGCCGGGACGGGCGGCCTGCTGGTAATGCAGGTCGGCGAATTCGGCGCGGCGCGCATTGTAGCCGGTGGTGGACATGTTGGCGAGGTTGTTGGAAATCACCTCGACGCGGGTCTGTTGCGCGCTCATGCCGGTGGCGGCGATCTGCAGGGCTCTCATGGCGGTTCCTTATCGGGTCATGGCGGTGATCGCGCCGCGGATGCGTTGATCCTCGCGATCGAGGAAGGTCTGGCCCAGCTCATAGGCGCGCTGGACCTCGATCATGCGGGTGATCTCGAAGATGGGATCGACGTTCGATTCCTCGAGAAAGCCTTGGCGGATACGGCCGTCTTCCAGCGGCGCGGGCTGACCGTCGATGCTGAAGGCGGTGCCGCCCTGGTGGTCCAGCGAAACCCCTTCGGGGGCTGACCACAGGCCGATCCGGCCAAAGGGTAGGCCGTTGGCGGACAGGGTGCCGTCCGCACCGATCGCGACCGCATTGGCCCCGGCGGGCAGGATGATGGGGGCTTGCCCTTCGTCGAGCAGGCGATGACCGTCTGCGCTCATCAGTTCGCCCTCGGGCGAGGCCATGAAGGCGCCGGCGCGCGACAGGCGCAGGCCTTCCGGGCTTTCCAGCAGGAAAAAGCCTTCGCCCTCGATGGCCAGGTCCAGGCTGTTGTTCGTCTGCGTCAGCACGCCCTGCTTCAGGTCCAGCATGCGGCCGCGGGCATGGGCCATGGACAGCGTGTCGCCGTTGCGGTCCAGTGCGGAAAGATGTTCGGCAAAGATCACGCCTTCACGGCGAAAGCCGGTGGTGTTGGCGTTGGCGATATTGTTCGCGACAACGCGCATTTCACGCATCAGGCCGGACTGGCGGGTCAGGCTGGCATAGATGGCGTTGTCCATGTCAGCTGCCCGCGACCAGGGGAATGATCTCGTTCAGGTAGAAGTCGGACAAGGCCGTGGTCATGAAGCTCATCGAGACCCAGAAGACCACCAGCATCAGCCCGACTTTGGGCACGAAGGTCAGCGTCATTTCCTGCACCGAAGTCAGTGCCTGAAAAAGGCCGATGACGACCCCCGCAATCAGCGCCACACCCAGCAGCGGGGCCGAGATCCGGACCGAGATCATCAACGCCTGGCGCAGCATGTCGAAAAGAACCGCTTCGCCCATCACACGGGCATCCTCAGGATTTCCTGATAAGCCTCGACGACCTTGTCGCGGATGGCCACAACCGTTTCCATCGCCAGTTCGGCCTCGGCGATGGTCTGGACCAGCTGATGCGTGCTCAGCTGGCCCGTCATGGCCCCGGTCGAGACCTGGTCCACCTGGGCCATCTGGGCGGCGAACTCTTCGGCCGCCTGGCTAATGCGGGTGATGCCGGACGCGCTCGAGGGTTCGGGCGCGACGGCGTTTCGGGCAGCCGAATAGGCGGAGGCAGCGTTCATCGTGATCATGGAAAGCCCTTTCAGCGGCGGAGGAGATCGAGGAGCGACGCGCTCATCTGGCGGGTCTGCTCGAACATGCGAAGATTGGCCTCATAGCTGCGGCCGGCTTCGCGGGCGTCGGCCAGCTCGATCACCAGATCGACATTCGAGCCTTCGTAATAGCCCTCGGCATCGGCCATCGGATGCGCGGGATCGTGGATGCGGGGCAGGGGCGAATGGTCCAGCTGCATGCGGCCGGCCTGAACCTCGCCCGTCGGGCGGCCGAAGCGCACAGCCTCCTCGAAGCTGACCAGCTTGCGGCGGTAACCGGGCGTGTCGGCATTGGCCATGTTTTCGGCCGAATGGCGCAGCCGTTCACTTTGCGCACGCATTCCGGACGCTGCCAGTCGCAGCGGTGAGATCGGTTCGGTCATGTTCGTTTTTCCTTACCTGCGACCCAGGCTGGTCCGCATGAGGTCCAGCCCCGAGCGATAGATGGCAAGCGACTGCTCGTGCTCGCGCTTCAGTTCGGCGGCACGCACCATCTCTTCCTCCAGCGAAACCGAGTTGCCGTTGGGCGAAACGGGTCCCGCGACCTCCATGGTGCGGGCGGCACCGGGGGACCAGTCGGGCGCCGCCAAGTGGCGGGCCTGTGTCGTGCGCAGGTCGCCGCCGCTCGATGCCTTGCGATAGCTTTCGGCAAAGGGCTGCATGTCGGCCGCGCGATATCCGGGCGTGTCCGCGTTGGCGATGTTGCGCGCCACGATGACATGGCGCTGCGAGGCATGGTGACCCAAGGCACGGGCCATCCGCAGCATTTCGATTTTCTCAAACATGAGGCTTCTCCTCATTGGCGATAACCCCGTCTTAACCCCGATTCCTTTAGAAAGCGTTTCAAAGGCCGCGGAAATTCGCCGCCCGGAACATCGGAGTGAGCCATGGACAGACTTCAATCGATCGCCCGCCGGATGGCCGACCTGCGCATTGCCACCCATTACGGCCGCGTGCAGGCGATCCGCGCGGGCTTGATCGGTATCGAAGGGTTGAACGGTCGCGCTTCGGTCGGTGACCGTGTGCGGATTGCCCGGCAGTCCGGGGAACTGACGGCCGAAATCGTCGGCCTGGGGCCGCGCACGGCACAGGCCCTGCCGGAAGGGGCCATGGAAGGGCTGTCCGTCGGGGACGAGGTGCGCCTGCTGTTCGCGCCCCGGATCGCGCCCTGCGATGCCTGGATCGGGCGCATCCTGGATCCATTGGGCCAGCCCCTCGACGGACGCCCCCTGCCGCAGGGGCTGGTTCAACAGGGTTTCCAGTCCGAGGCCCCGCCAGCCGTTACGCGCAAGCGTCTAGGCGCGCGCCTGCCCACGGGTCTTGCCGTCTTTGACACGCTGCTGCCACTGGTCGCGGGACAGCGCATCGGCCTCTTCGCGGGATCGGGCGTGGGCAAGTCCACGCTGTTGTCGCAGATGGCACGCGGCGTGCAGGCCGATGTGGTCGTCATTGCCATGATCGGCGAGCGCGGGCGTGAACTGCGCGAATTCGTCGAAAAAACCCTGGGCCCCGAGGGGATGAAGCGCGCAGTTATCGTGGCTGCAACCTCGGATCGTTCGCCGCTGATCCGCCGCCGCTGCGCCTGGGCCGCCATGACGATTGCCGAACATTTCCGCGACCAGGGGCGCCATGTCCTTTTTCTGGCGGATTCGATCACCCGCTTTGCCGAGGCTCATCGCGAAATCGCCTTGGCCGCGGGCGAACCTCCCAGCTATCGCGGCTTTCCACCTTCCGTGTCGAACCTGATCATGGCGCTGGCCGAACGTTCGGGTCCGGGGCCCGAGGGGACGGGGGACATCACAGGCATCTTCAGTGTCCTTGTGGCAGGGTCGGACATGGAAGAGCCGGTGGCCGACATCCTGCGCGGCACGCTGGACGGGCATGTGGTTCTGGAACGCACGATCGCGGAACGGGGACGGTTTCCAGCCATCGATGTCGTGCGGTCCGTGTCCCGATCGCTGCCGGATGCCGCCAACGCGGTGCAGAATGCGATGATCGGGCGCGCGCGTGCCGCCCTGGGGGCGTATGCCGAATCCGAACTGATGATTCGTGCAGGCCTTTACGCCCCGGGGTCGGATCCCAAGCTGGACGAGGCGGTGCGTCTTTTTCCCCAACTGGATGAATTCGTCACGCGGCGCTGCCCGGCTGTCGCCGACAGCTTTGCGGCACTGGAGGCGGCCTTGCGCGTTCCCGGGCGCCCGCGCGGGTAAGGGTGCGCATGGACCAAGGAATGAAACTCAAGCCCCTGCAGTGCGTTCCACAGCTTAATGAATGTTAGAACCTGACCGGAGGGCATTGCACCCAAAATACCGATTTGCCAGTGTCCGGCAGTTGAAGAAAGGAGGGTGGAATGGCCATCACAGAATATTTTATCCGCTTTCTTCAACGGCGTGACAGCTTGTCGGACAAGGATCTTGCCCGATTGCGGGCGTTGCGGACACATAGCGCCAGCTTTGCTCCGGGCGAGGTGATCGTGGATGCCGCCCGTACCACCGGACGCAGCTGCATGATGCTTCGAGGCCTTTCCGCGCGCTCCCATCAATTGGTCGGTCGTCCGGAAGAGCGGGTGATCACCGCCCTGCACGTGCCGGGCGACTTCGTGGACCTGCATGGTTTCGTCCTCGCGGGCTTGGAACATTCGGTTGTGGCGGTCGGCCCGGCCGAGGTCGAATTCATCGACCATTCCGAACTGACCGAGATCACCGAGAACTTCCCCCACCTGACACGCCTGTTGTGGATGGCGACCTTGATCGATGCGTCGGTCCACCGGCAATGGCTGGTCGCGGCTGCGTCCCTGCGCTCAAGCGCGCACCTGGCCCATCTTCTGTGCGAAGTCTACACCCGCTTGAATGCCGTGGGCGCCGCGGCGAACCATCACTTCTCGTTGCCGATGCTGCAACGGGAACTGGCAGATATTCTGGGATACTCGCCCATCCATGTGAACCGGGCGGTGCGCGATCTGCGTGACAGGGGGCTGATCCGTTGGTCGGGGGCCGATGTGACCATTTTGGACTGGAAGGGTCTGGCCATGCTGGCAAGGTTCGATCCGGCCTATCTGGACATGGAACGCCAGCGACGCTGAATCATTCACACAGCCGCCAGCCGTTGTTCCGTTCTGCCACATCCAGATGCAGATGGTCGTCATGCGCCGCGTTCGATCCGGGGCCCAGCACCGTCGTGAACAGCAGGCAGGCCGTTCCGCGTGCGGCGCGCTGAAAGGATTCGCCCAGATCGCCCTCTCCGGTCCGCGGCGTCACGGGCAGAAAACCCGTGTCATCGGGCCCTGCTTCATCAAGAACAGGTTCGGCAAAGCGAAATCCTGCAATGTCGATGGCGTTGCCATTCGCATGTTCGGAAGGTTTGGGTTGTGCCTCGCCCGTGCCGACCCGATCACGACAGGTGTAACCCGGACCCGTTTCCAGCGCCGTCAGTTGCGGCGCTCCGGGCAGCAGGGCCGCAGCCGGACGCAGGAAGTCGCGCGTCCAGAATCCCAAGGCGCGGGCCGTGTCGCAGCGCATCACAGGCTCGCCCGTCAGGGCGACCCCGGGCAGGATCCGTGTCACCCGAATGGGACGGGCGATGCCGCAGTCGCGGTTGTCCGGGTCGGTGACAGGCGGCTGAACCTCGAACGATGTGCCCAGCAGGGACAGCGCCAGCCGACAGGCTGCAAAGGTGGCCTCATCTTCCGCCTGCAGGAACCAGGCAGGCGGCAAGGGGGGCCCGAATGCCTCGTCCTGCACCGCCCCGGGCGCCGGACCGTCCTCATCCGCCAAGGCGTCGGTTGTTGCATCGGTTGGCACCTCATCCGCGCTGCCTTCGGCCTCGAGGGGCATGGCCGCATCCGGCGCGTCGCCTGCGGGGCGCACGGGCGGGCGCCTGTCCGTGTCGGTTGTCGCGGGGGCCGCAGCGGGACGCTCGGCTCCGCCCGCGGGCGTTTCGGGCGACGGGTTGGGGCGTTCCTCCGTGACCGCGTCTGCCGGGGCGGGAGCAGGGGCAGGGGCAGGGGCCGGGTGAACCTCACCCCCTGACGGCACTTCGGGGGCTCGGTCAGGGCGCTTGGCACCCGCGGGCGCGGCAGGTGCGGGGGCAGGGCGGTTGCCCGGCTCCGCGCTCAGGCCGGGCGCGGCTGCGGGTCGATCTCCTTCCAGGGCTTGGGTGGTCGGAGCGGGAGGGCGATCCTGTGCCATCGCCGCCCCGGCCGACAGGAGTGCAACCAGGGTCAGCGCCGCCAATCGTGTCATGGCTGTTGTCCTTCGATCGGGGGCAGGACAAACCCTTCAGGCAGGGCGCCTGACAACGCATCGCTGAGGGGATCGTTCTGCGGGGGCTCCTGTTGGTCGGTTCCGGCCTCGGCCGGGGTCAGGCTGTCCTGCGCCGCTGCAGGAGCCTCGGCCTGCGGAAGCTGCATCGGATCCGGCAGGGCCAGCGGCTGTTCGGTGACCGGGACCTGCGGTTCGGTCACGCCTTCCGGCATGGCGATTTCGGCCACCGGCGCAGCCTCTCGGCGGGTGCCACCCGTCACATCGGCGATGGTGATCCCCGCGTCCAGGAATTCGACCGATGTGGTGCCGGTCTGGACCATGCCGGCCAGTTCCTCGGCATCCCAGTTCGTCAGGCGGACGCAGCCCATCGACTGGTTGCTGAACAGCTGCGACGGGGTAGGTGTGCCATGGATGCCATAGGTGGGCTTGGTCAGGCCGATCCAGACCGTGCCCACGGGCCCGTTCGGCCCCGGCGGGATCACCAGCTTGCGGTCGTTGTCGCCCTGACGGAAGTTGACGTCGGGGTTGTAGGTATAGTTGGGGTTGATCGCGACCGTGCGGACGCTGTGGGTTCCCGCAGGCGAAGGCGTTGCCGAGGAGCCGATGGTGGCTGGGTAATCGACGACCATCCGGCCTTGGGTATCATATCCCGCGACGCGGCGGTTGTCCTTGTCGATGATAATTCGCGTCACCTGCCCCTTCATCGGCGGGTTCGGCGCCATGACCTGAATGGTGGCGCCGGGGACCAGCGCGATGCCGGGGTTCAGGAAGGCGATGAACTTCTCGTCCATGTGGAACCGCTCGCCCAATCGCTCGGCAACGCTGGTATGCGCCAGTTCGGACATTTCGGCCTTTTCGGCGTAATCGGTCGGAATGGCGTCGACCAGGCCCTGCGCATCGGCCTCGGTGATGGTATAGCTTTGCGTGACCGGGCGCGTCGCATAGGCCTGCAACAGGTTCCAGACATGCGGGTCCATGATGCCGTCCATCGGCAGGCCGGCACGACGCTCGAAGGCCTTGATGGCGCTCTGGCTCATCCCGCCCTTGAAGCCGTCGATGACACCGGGAGAGGTGCCGGACCGATCCAGCAGGATCTGCACCTTGGCCGTCAGGGGCGTGCGACCCGAAGGAAGGTCGCCGCCATCATATTGCGCCGCCTCGATCTGGGCCGCGTTGAAGGGGACATCCTGCTGCGCCAGAGCAGGCAGGGCGGTGGCAAGACCCAGGACGAGGGCCAGCGTCAGCCGGTAGGGCATGGGGGAACTCCGATCAGTCAGGATCGACCATTCAGGATTGCGCGGAAGATCGCCAGATAGACCATCGGTCACGTTTCGGTCAATTCAGGATTGTATTCCGCTCTGCGGAATGGCAGCCTGCATGTTGAAACAGGGAGGAGGTTTCACCATGACCACATCGTCGTTCAAGGCGCTGATGGCGGGCAGCCTGATGGCCGCGCTGGCCGGGGCTGCATCTGCCGAAACCGTGCTGCTCTACGGAGAGCCCGGTCCGAACCGGGGCGCACGGGCCGAGGCCACCCAATGGTTTGCCGATCAGGTGGCCGAATTGTCGGAAGGCGACCTGCGGCTGGACATCACCTGGGGAGCCGCGCTGTTTTCCGAAAAGGCGGCCGTGCAGTCGTTGCGCGACGGAGTGGCCGACCTTGGCAGCGTGATTGGCGTTTATTTCCCGCAGGAGATGGTCGCCTATGGCATCGCGGACCTGCCCTTGCAGAACCCCGATCCCTGGGTGGGCATGAAAGCCACCGACGCGCTGATGCGCAACAACGAGCAGATCAAGGCCAACCTGGCAGCCCAGAACCTTGTTTATGTCGGCACCTACACGACCTCGGCTGTGCAGATGGGATGCAAGGGACCGGCGGTGTCTTCCGTTGACCAGCTCACCGGCAAGAAGGTGCGTGGCGTGGGGGCTTATGGCCAGACTTTCCGTGACCTGGGGGCGACTTTGGTCGACATGACGGTCTACGAGGCCTACCAAGGCCTCGAAAGCGGGCTGATCGATTGCACTCAGACCTATTCCTATCTCGTCAAGGCGCTGAAGTTCGACGAGGTTTTCGACAGCTATACCTTCATCGACTGGGGCCAGATCGGCGCTCTGGGCATCCTGATGAACAAGTCGATGTTCGACGGCCTCGCACCCGAGCAGCAGGAGGTCATCATGACCGCCGGCGAAGGGCTGGCCGACGAATTCGGCCGCATCATCGAGCAGGCCAATGCCGATTCGATCAAGGTGCTGGAGGATGCCGGCAAGGAAATTGTCCGCTTTTCCGACGACGACCGCACCAAGCTGAACGAGGCCGCCCAGCCCTATCTGGACGACTGGGCCAAGCGTGCCGATGCCTCGGGACTGGACGGACAGGCGCTGCTGGATGAATACCGGGGCCTGATCGACCAGTACGCGACCGAACTGGAAGAACAGGGCTATCCGTGGGAGCGCGGCTGAGCCCATGCGCCTGATCGAGCGGACCCTGCTGGACCTGTCGGTGCTGGCCCTGATTGCCTTGGGCGTCGTGATCTTCGCCAATGTGGTGATGCGCGCGGCCTTCGGGTCCAGCCTGCCCGATGCGATCATCCTTGTGCGGGAACTGATGGTCGCGGCCATCATCCTGCCCATGGCGGCGGCAACGGCGGCGCGCAGCCACGTCGCCGTCACCTTCCTCGCCGACCGGATGCCTGCGCGCATCCGGTCACGGCTGATCGTGCTGGGCCATGTCGTGGGCCTGCTGGCGCTGATGCCCCTGATCTATGCGGCCTGGCGGGTGACCGGGCAGGCCTGGCAGTCGGGAGAGTTCTATTACGGCGACCTGAACCTGCCGCGCTGGCCGGGCATCGCACTTTTCCTGGCGGGCCTGGTGCTGATGTGGGTGCGGCTGGCTGTCCTGCTGGTGGGCGACCTGCGCCAGTTGCGCCAGGGCGACATCATCCTTGACGCAGACGGAAACGAGGTCACCTGATGGATGCGATGATGATCGGCATGGTCGCGATGGCCCTGGTGCTGGTGCTGCTGGCCCTGCGTGTGCCCATTGCCTTTGCGCTGGCGGGGGTGGCAGGGATCGGCACGTTCCTTGTTTATGCGACCCGCGCGGGCGGCTGGATGCCGGAGCGGGCGCTGAACCCGACCAGTTCGGTCCTGTTCTCGAACTTCTTCGACCTCGTGCATTCCTATGACCTGTCGATGGTGCCGCTGTTCGTGGCGCTGGGCAATATTGCCTTTTATGCGGGCATCACGACACGCATCTATGATGCCGCGGCGGTCTGGCTGCGCCAGCTGCCCGGGGGGGTCGCCATGGCGTCCGTCATGGGCTGCGGCGGTTTTTCAGCCATCTCGGGATCATCTATCGCCTGCGCCTCGACCATGGGACGCATCTGCGTACCAGAGATGCTGCGCATGGGTTATGACCCGCGGCTGGCCACGTCCTCGGTCGCGGTGGGGGGCACGCTGGGATCGCTGATCCCGCCCTCGGTCCTGTTCATCCTTTACGGCATCTTCACCGAAACCTCCATCGCGCAGCTGTTCCTGGCGGGCGTGCTGCCGGGTCTGCTGTCGCTGGCGGGCATGATTCTGGTCATCGCCTGGTGGGTCGCCCGCGATCCTGCCGCCGCACCGCGCGGGCAATCCGACGGCGCCAGCCGGGCCGAGGCCGCGCTGGCCGCCTGGCCTGCCGTTCTTTTGTTCGTGGTCATCGTCGGCGGCATCTATGGTGGCATTTTCACCGCAACCGAGGCCGCGGCCGTGTCGGTCGTGATGACCACCGCCATCGGCTTTGCCCAGCGCCGCCTGACGCTGGATGTTTTCTGGCGCGCGATCCGGGAAAGCCTAGTGCAGACGGCGGCGATCTTCCTGATCGCGGGGGCGGCCAAGATATTCGTCAGCTTCGTGGCGCTTACCGGACTTGCGGGGGCGGTCGTGGGCTGGGTGGCGGACGCGCAGCTGTCATTTGCCATGCTGATGCTGGTTATCGTGGTGATCTATCTGGTGCTGGGCATGTTCCTTGACCCGATCGGCATCATGGTGCTGACGCTGCCCTTCATGGTGCCGCTGGTCGAAGGCTATGGCCTGAACCTGATCTGGTTCGGCGTCATCGTGGTCAAGCTGCTGGAGATCGGGTTGATCACGCCACCCGTGGGCCTCAACGTCTTTGTCGTCAGCAACGTCACCAAGAACGTCGGCATCGACAAGATCTTTGCAGGCGTGGCCCGCTTTCTTGCAGTCGATATCCTGGTGCTGGTTCTGCTGATCCTGTTCCCGGTAATCTCGCTTCTTATCCCGGGGTCGATGTGATGCCGGAACCGCGCCCTGATTACGAGGAAGACCGCAATTTCGCCACCACGCTGGCGCGCGGTCTGTCGGTGCTGCGGGCCTTTCGGGCAGGGGACGAAGGGCTGTCCAATGCCCAGATCGCCGAACGGACAGGCTTGCCGAAATCCACCGTGTCGCGCCTGACATTCACGCTGGGCTGCTTGGGCTATCTGACCCAGCCGCAGCGGAACGACCGTTATCGTCCCGGGCCGACCCTGCTGGCGATGGGGCATGTGGCGGCGGCTTCGCTGTCCTTCCTCGATCCCGCCCACGAGATGATGCAGGCCTTGGCCGATCGAACGGGAACGCTGGTTCTGTTCGCCGTGCGCGACCGTGACAAGGTCGCCCTGATGCGGACCTGGCGCCCACAACGGGCCGCCTCGATCTGGCTCGAGGTCGGGCACCGGCTGCCTGTCGGGGGCTCGTCCTCGGGGATGGCGGTGCTGGGGGCGGTGACCCACGACGAATTCGCGGCCCTTCTGGCAGATCGCCCCGAACAGCCCCTGGACGGCACCAGCCTGGAGTCCTTGCGACAAGAAGCGCGCGGCCAGCTGATCGGCCACGGTTATGCGGTGGTGCGGCGCGAGTTGCGGTATTCAAAGACCATCTCGGCCGTTTCGGTGCCGTTCCGGTCCTCGCGGCTGGCGGGGCCGGTGGCCTTTTCCTGCGGCGCGCTGGAGGACGTCCTGCCCGGCGCGCGCATCCATGACGAGGTCGGCCCGGCGCTGCGGGAAACGGTTGCACGACTGCAAACGCTGGTCGGGCAGCAAGGCATCCCCGCTTGGTCCGGTGCCCTGAATGACTGAAGGAGTTTCCATGCCTGTCACCTATCATCGCGACGGTACGATCGGCGTCATCACCATCGAAAACCCGCCCGTGAACGCGCTGTCCCAAGCCGTCCGGGCAGGGCTGATGCAGGCCGCCGATGCCTTTGCGGCCGATGCGGGGGCCGAGGCGGCCGTGATCCTCTGTGCCGGCCGCACCTGGGTCGCGGGCGCCGACATTTCGGAATTCGGCAAGCCTCCGGCAGAACCCTTTCTGCCCGACGTGATCAACCGCATCGAGGCCTTGGAAAAGCCCGTTGTCGCGGCGCTGCACGGGACAGCGCTGGGGGGCGGGCTGGAACTGGCCCTCGGTGCCCATGCCCGCATCGCCGCGCCCGACACCAGGATGGGCCTGCCCGAGGTGACGCTGGGCCTGATTCCCGGCGCCGGCGGCACGCAGCGCCTGCCGCGCCTGATCAGGCTGGACCCTGCGCTGCAGGCGATCACCTCGGCCCGCCAGATCCCGGCAACCGAAGCGCTTGAACTGGGCCTGATCGACCACATTGCCGAGGGTGATCCGAATGCCGCGGCCCTGTCCCTTGCCCAAGACTTGGCGGGCCAATCGCCGCGCCGCAGCGGCGACCTGCCCCCCCCACCGGCCGATCCCGCCCTGGTCCAGGGTTACAGAACCCGGCTTGCCACGACGGCGCGCGGCCAGATCGCGCAGGTCACTGCCATCGACGTGATGACCCAAGGCTTGGCTCTGCCCTTTGTCGAAGGTCTGGCGGTCGAGCGCGCGGGCTTTCGCACCCTGATGGACAGCCCGCAACGGGCTGCCCTGATCCATGCCTTTTTTGCCGAACGCGCCGTCGCCCATCTGCCTCGGATCAGGAACGTCGAGCCGCGTCCGCTGGACCGCCTCGGCGTGATCGGCGGCGGCACGATGGGGGCGGGCATTGCGGTTTCGGCGCTGCTGGCGGGTCTGGATGTCACGCTGGTCGAGCGGGATGAAGACGCGGCCTCGAAGGCGCAGGCAACCGTGGCCAAGCTGCTGGACGGGTCGGTCAAGCGCGGCAAACTGGCGGCCCCGCGGCGCGATGCGATCCTGTCGAATGCCTTCCGCACCCGGACCGACTATGCCGCGCTGGGTGAGGCCGACCTGATCATCGAGGCTGTCTTCGAGTCGATGGAGGTCAAGGAGCAGGTGTTCCGAGCCCTCGATCGGGTGGCCAAGCCCGGCGCCGTGCTGGCGACCAACACATCCTACCTGGACGTGAACCGGATTGCGGATGCCACGGGACGACCCGCAGATGTGATCGGCCTGCATTTCTTTTCGCCCGCCCATGTCATGCGCCTGCTGGAGGTCGTGGTGGCCGACCGCACCGCGCCCGAGGTCGTGGCAACCGGATTCGCGCTGGCCAAGCGGCTGAAGAAGATCGCCGTCCGGGCCGGCGTTTGCGACGGTTTCATCGGCAATCGCATCCTGTCGCATTACCGGGCCGCGGTGGATGCGATGGTGCTGGACGGAGCGTCGCCCTATCAGGTGGACCGCGCGCTGACGGATTTCGGCTTTGCAATGGGACCTTATGCGGTATCGGACCTGGCAGGTCTGGATATCGGCTATCTGACGCGGCAGCGTAAGGCCGCGGACCGCCACCCGCGTGACCGCGTGCCGGTCTTTGCGGACCGTTTGTATGAATTGGGCTGCCTGGGGCGAAAGACCGGGCGCGGCTATTATCTGTATGATGGCAGCACCCCGCAGGAGGATCCCGAACTGGCCCCGCTGCTGGAACAGGTGCGCGCCGATCAGGGGATTGCTCTGCGCACCTTCAGCGATCAGGAGATCGTCGCCCGCACCATGGCCGCCATGGTGAACGAGGCCGTGCGCACCGTGGCCGATGGCACGGCCCTTCGACCGCTGGACGTCGATGTGGTGATGCTGAACGGTTATGGATTTCCTCGCTGGCGGGGCGGACCGATGCACTGGGCCGACGCCCAGGGGCTGTCGGCCATTCTTGCCGACATCGACCGTTTCGCCACCGAAGATGACCATTTCTGGCACGCCGCGCCCTTGTTGCGCGAACTGGCCGGGCAAGGCCGCAGCCTTGCCGATCTGAACGAAGGAACCCAGCCATGAAGCATCCTGTCATCGTCCAGGCCGCCCGCACCGCCATCGGCAAGGCCAAGCGCGGCGCCTTCAACGCCACCCATGGCGCCGTTTTGGCCGGCGCCACCGCCCGAGCCGTCGTCGACCGTGCCGGTATCGATCCCGCCCTCATCGAGGACAGCATCTGGGGGTGCGGCTATCCCGAATATGTCACGGGCGGCAATATCGGGCGTCAGGTGGTGATCCGGGCAGGCCTGCCCGACAGCATCGCGGGCGCGACGGTCAACCGCTTTTGCGGGTCCGGCCTGCATGCGCTGGCCATGGGCGCGCAGATGGTCGCGCATGAAGGCGCGCGTGCCGTGCTGACCGGCGGGGTCGAGAGCATCTCGCTGGTCCAGCCGCCCGTCCGCAATTCCCGCGAAGCCTGGATCGAGGCGAACCGCCCCGATCTTTACATGACCATGATCGAAACCGCCGACATCGTCGCCAGCCGTTATGGTGTCAGCCGCGAGGCGCAGGACGAATATGCCGTCCAGTCGCAGGCGCGCACCGCGGCCGCCCAGCAGGCGGGCCTGTTCGATGACGAGATCATCCCGATGACCGTCACCATGTCCGTGACCGACAAGGCCAGCGGGGAAACCACGGAACGCGAGGTCACCATCACCGCCGACGAGGGAAACCGCCCTGGGACCATGCTGGAAGCGCTGGCCAAGCTGGAACCGGTGCGCGGAGAGGGTAATTTCATCACTGCCGGCAACGCTTCACAACTGTCGGACGGGGCGGCGGCGCTGCTGGTCATGGATGCGGACCTGGCCGCAGCCGAGGGTCTGGAACCCATGGGGGCCTTTCGCGGCTTTGCCATCGCCGGCTGCGCGCCCGACGAGATGGGGATTGGGCCAATTCATGCCGTCCCGCGCCTGCTGCAGCGTCACGGGCTGACGGTCGACGACATCGACCTGTGGGAGTTGAACGAAGCCTTTGCCAGCCAGTGCCTTTACTGCCGCGACACGCTGGGCATCGATCCCGAAAAATACAACGTGAACGGGGGCGCCATCTCGATCGGTCATCCCTTTGGCATGACCGGCGCCCGCACGGCCGGGCACCTTTTGCGCGAAGGCCGCCGTAGGGGCGCCAAATGGGGCGTCGTCACCATGTGCGTCGGCGGCGGTCAGGGTGCGGCCGGACTTCTGGAGATCTTCTGATGGACATGCGCTTTTCCCCCGACGAACTGGCCTTCCGCGATCAGGTCCGGGCCTTTCTTCAGGACGAACTGGACCCCGCCCTTGCCCGCAAGGTGCGCCTGCACCAGCACCTGACCAAGGCCGAGATGGAGGGCTGGCACGCGAAACTGAATGCCCGCGGCTGGCTGGCCGGCAACTGGCCGCGCGAATTCGGCGGCGCCGCCTGGAGCGCGATCCAGCGCCACATCTTCGAGGAAGAATCCGCCCGTGCCCACGCACCGCGCGTCGTGCCCTTTGGCATCGCCATGCTGGGACCGGTGTTGCAGAAGTTCGGCAGCCCCGTTCAGAAGGACCATTGGCTGCCGCGCATCCTGAACGGTGACGACTGGTGGTGCCAGGGCTATTCCGAACCGGGCGCGGGCAGCGATCTGGCCGGCCTGCGCTGCCGCGCCGAACGGCAGGGCGACCATTACGTCGTGAACGGCCAGAAGACCTGGACCACGCTGGGCCAGCACGCCAACATGATCTTCTGCCTTGTTCGCACATCGACCGAAGGGAAGAAGCAGGAGGGCATCTCGTTCCTGCTGATCGACATGACGACGCCGGGCGTCACGGTTCGCCCCATCGTCCTGCTGGACGGCACGGCCGAGGTGAACGAAGTCTTTTTCGACGACGTGAAGGTTCCGGTGGAAAACCTGGTGGGCGAGGAAAACCAGGGCTGGACCTATGCCAAGTATCTGCTGACGCATGAGCGCACAAACATCGCGGGCGTTGGCTTTGCCACGGCGGCGCTGGACAACCTCAGGCGGATTGCCGGGGCACAGGTCCACCGCGGCCGCCCGCTGGCCGATGATCCGCTGTTCGCCGCTGAGATCGCCGCGGTCGAGATCGAGTTGATGGCCATGTCCACCACGAACCTGCGGATGCTGTCGGCAGCCGCGCAGGGACAGGCGCCCGGCATCGAAAGCAGCATGCTCAAGATCAAGGGAACCCAGATCCGCCAGCGTCTGGATGCGCTGACACGTCGCGCCTATGGCGGATGGGCCATGGCGCTGCCCGTTCCCGGCAACGAGGGTCCCGACGATACCGACGAGGTGCTGTCGGCGACGGCCACCTGGCTCAACAACCGCAAGCTGTCGATCTATGGCGGCTCGAACGAGATCCAGCGCAGCATCATTGCCGGCGCCCTGGCGAAAGGATGATCCCGTGGATTTCCAGCTTTCCGACGACCACCGCATGCTGCAGGACAGCTTGCGCGGCATCCTGACCCGCCACACGGGCGAGGCGCTCTGGCCCGCGCTGGTCGAGGCCGGCGTCCCCGCCGCGCTCCTGACCGAGGACGAGGGCGGCTTCGACGGCTCGGGCGCGGCCATCGCACTGATCTTTCAGGAACTGGGCCGGGCTGGCGTGGCCCTGCCGCTCATCCCGGCGATGATCGCCGCCGCCGCCTTCGCGCAGGCGGGCCAGCCCGCCGACGA
>NZ_JBKGUN010000217.1:0-10210 GCF_046462195.1 Paracoccus sp. (in: a-proteobacteria)
ATCCTGCAGGACCAGCTTTCGATCTTCCTCAACTTCGAAGAGCCCGAATCGGCCACGGCCGGCGCGCTCGAGGACGGGCTGGAGTTCAATCCGCTCCTCCTTAAGAAGGTGGACGAGCTGGAGCTGTCGGTCCGTTCGGCGAACTGCCTCAAGAACGACAACATCGTCTATATCGGCGACCTGATCCAGAAGACCGAGGCCGAGATGCTGCGGACCCCGAACTTTGGCCGCAAGTCCTTGAACGAGATCAAGGAAGTGCTGTCGGGCATGGGCCTGCACTTGGGCATGGACGTGGTCGACTGGCCGCCGGAGAACATCGAGGACCTGGCCAAGCGTTTCGACGACCAGTTCTGAGACAACGGCGGGGGGCGACCCCCGCCGACGACCGGGCATCCGCCCCAAGGAGAGTGGCCCGCACGCATGGGCCGCCGGACAAAGCAAAACACGCTGTAGGAGATCATCATGCGTCACGCCCGTGGCTATCGCCGCCTCAACCGTACCCACGAACACCGCAAGGCGCTGTTCGCCAACATGTCCGGCTCACTGATCGAGCACGAGCAGATCAAGACCACCTTGCCGAAAGCCAAGGAACTGCGTCCGATCGTCGAGAAGCTGATCACGCTGGCCAAGCGTGGTGATCTCCACGCTCGTCGTCAGGCTGCTTCGCAGCTGAAGCAGGACATGCATGTTGCCAAGCTGTTCGACGTTCTGGGCGAGCGTTACAAGGACCGTCAAGGCGGTTACGTGCGCATCCTGAAGGCGGGTTTCCGTTACGGCGATATGGCACCCATGGCGATCATCGAACTGGTGGATCGTGATACCTCGGCCAAAGGTGCTGCCGATCGCACCCGCCTTGAGGCTGAGATGGCATCCGAAGACTGAAGAGCCGGTAATTGTTTCACAAGGAACCCCGTTGCGTGTTGCGCAGCGGGGTTTTTTGTCATTTGACTCTATTTGCACTTGCTGACGTAACGGCAGCGGTAAATCTTAGGCTTCCGTCAACGTCATCCTGCTAGTAGCATACATAATGAAGATATGCCCCTGACCGTTTTGATGGGTCATGGGTTAAAGTGATTTGCAGCAAAATCTGGACATCGTTAACGGTCTGGAAAGAAAAACAGGCCACTACTACGTCCAAGCTCAACGAAACCTTTTTTATCAGCACCAGACATGTCCTCTCGCGCAGACATCAATGCCGGTCTAAGAAAACTCGGGAAGATTGCACTGTCCGGCTATTTCGTCGGGCTGCACATCCGCTTTGCTGCACCGTTGATGCAGTTCCAGACCTATGCCGAGGAATGGTCCGAGTTCTATTCCTTGAACGGTTATGCCTTGCGTGACCCTACGATTGCCTGGGGGTTCTCGACCACAGGGGCATGTCGTTGGTCCGCACTGCCCATTCCCGATCCCTTCAACATCCTCCAGGATGCGGCGGATCACGGTCTGATCTTCGGGCTGACCGTATCGCATGGGCCCATTGCCTCGCGCACCATCGCCTCCTTCGCACGGGCGGATCGCGAATTCACGGATTCCGAGATCGAGGAGATCTCGACAACCGTTCGGCGGCTTCACGAATTGACGGAACCGCCGGCGAGCCTCACCAAGGCTCAGAAAGAAGCCCTTCGCTGTATCGCAGAGGGCGATCGTCATGCAGCGGCCGCTGCCAAACTTGGCATTACCGAAAGTGCGTTCAAGGCAAGATTGATCTCTGTGCGGGAGCGCCTTCAGGCGCGCACGACTGCCGAGGCGCTGCAAAGGGCCAAGGAATACCGCTTGCTGTAACCGTCGCTCGTCAGATTTGCGAGACAGTGCAGGCGCACTCGTCCCCTCAGGAGTAGCCCATGCAGATCACCACTCTTTCTTTTTCCAATTTACACAACCATGGCGAGCTTTTTGCAAATCTTTTTCGCGCTAGACGACAAAGCTTCATCATCCAGAAGAACTGGGATCTTCCGGAAGCGGATGAAATGGAGTTCGACCAGTACGACACGCCTCAAAGCCGCTGGATCGCGATTCATGACAAGGGGCAGATCCTTGCAGGCATCCGGTTGACCCCCACCACTGCCCGCTGCGGCATCTATTCCTACATGATCCGTGACGCACAGTCGGGTATTCTGGGCGGCTCGATCCCACAGGACCTGCTGTACGATCCCGCGCCCGTCGATCCCCATGTCTGGGAATGTTCGCGGGTCTTCGTCAATCATTCTATTCCGCAGATGTACCGTCGCAAGGTGCACTTCAAAATGGTCGAAGCCATGACCTCTTCTGCGCGCGACATGGGGGCGACCAAGTTGATCGCGTTGACCGGCGCGAACTGGCCTCGCTGGTATGGCCGCTGCGGGCTGACCGCCGAGGCCTTGGGCCGCGAAATGATCATCGACGACGGCAGCTTCCAGTGTGTCGCGATCGATCTGGCGGCAAAAATGCACTGAACGGATCTGGGCGCAAACAGGGTTGTTGCCGTGCCTGCAACAGCCGTAGGATAGACCTGTCATGGCTGATCTGTTCGATAGCGTTCCTATTCCGAAACCTGCATTCGATGGGGCGGTCCGGCCATTGGCCGACCGGATCCGGCCTGTGCGCCTGTCCGAGGTGATTGGTCAGGCGAGGGTGCTGGGTCCCGAGGGACCGTTGGGCAGCATGTTGGCTGCGGGCAGCCTGTTGTCCCTGATCCTCTGGGGGCCGCCGGGGGTGGGCAAGACCACGATTGCACGTCTGCTGGCGGACGAGACGGATCTGGCCTTTGTCCAGATCAGCGCCATCTTTACGGGCGTACCGGACCTGCGCAAGGTCTTCGACGCCGCCCGGCTGCGCCGTCAGCAGGGGCGAGGCACGCTGTTGTTTGTGGACGAGATCCACCGCTTCAACAAGGCGCAGCAGGACAGCTTTCTGCCGCATATGGAGGATGGCACCATCCTTCTGGTTGGCGCCACGACCGAAAATCCTTCCTTTGAGCTGAATGCCGCCCTGATGTCGCGCGCCCAGGTGATCGTGCTGGAGCGTTTGTCGCTGGCCGACTTGGAACTGCTGGCACAGCGTGCCGAGCGTGAACTGGCCCGCAAGCTGCCCTTGACCGCCGAAGCGCGCGAAACGTTACTGGAAATGGCTGACGGCGACGGCCGCGCCGCACTGAATCTGATCGAACAGGTGGCCGCCTGGAAGGCGGACACCAGGGTCGATGCGGACATGCTGGCCCAGCGCCTGATGAAGCGGGCTGCAAAGTACGACAAGGCCGGGGAAGAGCATTTCAACCTGATCTCGGCGCTGCACAAGTCGGTGCGCGGCAGCGATCCGGATGCCGCCCTTTACTGGCTGTCGCGCATGCTGGAGGGGGGCGAGGATCCCCGCTATCTGGCGCGCCGGATCACCCGGATGGCGATCGAGGATATCGGCTTGGCCGATCCCGCTGCCGTGCGGCATTGTCTGGATGCCTGGGCGCTGTACGAGCGTCTTGGCTCTCCCGAGGGTGAATTGGCTTTGGGGCAGGCGGTGATCTATCTGGCGCTGGCGCCGAAATCCAACGCGGGCTACGTCGCCTACAAGGCCGCACGGGCCGAAGCCAGGCGGACGGGCAGCCTGATGCCCCCGGCCCATATCCTGAACGCCCCCACGAAGATGATGAAGGAACAAGGTTACGGCGCGGGCTATGCCTACGACCACGACGCCGAGGATGGGTTCAGCGGGCAGAACTATTTCCCGGACGGCATGAAGCACCCGGTTCTCTATACTCCGGTCGAGCGCGGATTCGAACGTGAGCTAAAGCGCCGCCTGGACTGGTTCGTGTCGCAGCGGCTCAAGCGCGGCAGTTGACTTTGCCGCCATGCCGCCACAAACCCGCGCGATGATGAACCACTGGGCACAGGTCGCGATCGGGGGGGCCATCGGCGCAAGCTGCCGCTTTGCCGTTTACCGCGCGATGCCGCCGCACTGGGCCTCGCTTGGTCTGGCGACAGGGCTGGTCAATGCGCTGGGCAGCTTTTTGATGGGGCTGTTGGCGATGTTGCTGGCCCATCGGCTGGGACAGGGCTGGGGGCCCTTTCTGCTGAGCGGCCTCTTGGGGGGATTCACGACATTTTCGGCCTTTTCGCTGGATGTGCTGACGATATGGGAACGGGGTCAGGGCGCTGTTGCGTTGGCCTATGCGGCAGGCTCGGTCCTGCTGTCGCTGGCAGCGGTGGTGGCCGGGCTGGCCTTGGGACGAGGAATTTGGGCATGAGCGGCGTACAGACCATTACGGTCGGACAGGATGAGGGCGATCAGCGCCTGGATCGTTGGTTGAAGAAACGCTTTCCGCAGTTGTCGCAGGGGACGGTCGAAAAGATGTGCCGGACCGGTCAGTTGCGTGTGGACGGGGGACGCGTCAAGGCGGCAACGCGGATCGAGACGGGGCAGGAGGTGCGTATCCCGCCGCTGCCCGAGGCGCAGCCTGCGGCTGAGAAATCTGCCCGTCCCTTGGGCCCAAGGCTGATCGACAGCGATATCCAGATGATCCAGGCGGCCGTGCTGTGGAAGGATGAACATATCATCGCACTGAACAAGCCGCCGGGCCTGCCCAGCCAAGGTGGCAGCGGGCAGGGTAGCCGCCATGTGGACGGGCTGACCGAGGCGCTGATGTTCGGCTTCAAGGACAGGCCCAAGCTGGTGCACCGATTGGACAAGGATACCTCGGGTGTCCTGCTGCTGGCACGCACCGACCGCGTTGCGCGGGCGCTGTCCGAGGCGTTCCGGTCGCGCACCACGCGCAAGATCTACTGGGCTGCCGTCGCGGGTGTGCCGCATCCCCGCATGGGGACGATCCGCTATGGCTTGGTCAAGGGTGGCGGCGGACGCGGAGGCGACAACGAGAAGATGATCGCCGTCCACCCGCGCGACATCGAGGCGACCGAGGGCGCCAAGCGGGCCACCACCGACTATGCCGTGCTGGACGCCCTTGGGACCCGGGCCAGCTGGTGCGCACTGGTGCCCATCACCGGTCGTACACACCAGTTGCGGGCACATATGGCCGAACTGGGTCATCCAATCGTGGGTGACGGGAAATATGGCGGCTCGGGGCAGGAAAATCTGGGCGACGGCTGGGGCGCGCAGCTGGGCGGAGAGATCAGCCGGAAGCTGCACCTGCACGCCCGCAGCATCAGCTTTGATCATCCGATCACGAAGAAGCGCATGACCCTTACCGCGCCGCTGCCCGAACACATGATGCGGACGTGGAATTCCCTTGGCTGGCATGAAAACGACGTGCCGGACGATCCTTTTGCGGAGGTCGAATGAGGCTTGTCGTCTTTGATGTGGACGGAACGCTGGTCGACAGCCAGAACCACATCCACCATGCCATGAGCTTTGCCTTTCAGGAGGCCGGCCTGTTGCCCCTGCCCAAGGCGCAGGTGCTGACCATCGTCGGCCTGTCACTGCCGGTGGCGGTGGCGCAACTGGCGCCCGACGCCGATCCGGAAACCCAGGCGCGGATCGTTCAGGGCTACAAGGACAGTTTCATGCGCGCGCGCCTCGAGCAGGCGGCACCGCTTTACCCCGGCGCCCTGAACTGCCTGGACAGGCTGGCCGAGCATGACGATCTGGTGCTGGCGGTCGCCACGGGCAAGTCGCGGCGCGGGTTGGACGCCATGATCGCGGCGCATGGGCTGCAGGGGCGGTTTCTCAGCCTGCAGACTGCGGACGGACATCCTTCCAAGCCCCATCCTTCGATGCTGCTGGCCGCCTTGGCCGAGACGGGTGCGAAGGCCGGACAGGCCGTGATGATCGGTGATACGACCTTTGACATGGAAATGGCCAAGGCTGCCGGGCTGACCGGTTTCGGCGTGACTTGGGGTTATCACCCGGTCGAGGCATTGTCCGACGCCGGTGCTGCCCGCATCGTCACGGACTTCGAGGCCCTGACAGACGCGATCGAGGAGTGGGCGGCATGAGCGAGTGGAAGGCACGGCGATTCTGGACGACGGCCTCGACCCGTGCGGCAGAAGGCGGCTGGGAGGTTCGGCTAGACGACCGCAAGTTGCGCACCCCGGGCAAGCAGGCGCTGGTCCTGCCGACAGAGGCCTTGGCCGAGGCCGTTGCCGCCGAATGGCGGGCGCAGGAAAACGAAATTCTCCCCCACACCATGCCCCTGACGCGGGCAGCCAACTCGGCCGTGGAAAAGGTGGCCCCACAGCGGGACGACGTCGTCCGGATGCTTGCCGAATATGGCGGCACGGACCTGCTGTGTTATCGGGCAACTGAACCCGAAGCGCTGATCGAGCAACAGGCCGAAGGCTGGGACCCGCTGGTCGACTGGGCAGCGGTCGAATTGCGGGCGCCCCTGCGCATCACCCACGGCGTGATTCCGGTCGAACAGGATGCGGCTGCCCTGCAGCGGCTCCACGCGCAGGTGGCGGCGCTGGACCTTTACGGGCTGACGGCATTGCACGATCTGGTGACGATCCCGGGCTCTCTGGTGCTTGGCCTTGCAGTCATCCGCGGTCGAATCACCGGCGGCGAAGCCCATCAACTGTCCCGCATCGACGAGGAATTCCAGATGGAACGCTGGGGAGAGGACGAGGAAGCGCGCGAGGCCGCGGCCGGTCGTCTCGTGGCCATCGAGTGGGCAGAACGTTTGTGGCAACTGTCCCGCACAGGTTGAATGCGACCGGCGCAGGGGACGGGTTCTTGACGGATGATGTTGTATCGGCACAATGTCGCCTATTAGGGCGGCACAGGGATGCGCGGCGCTATCACAAGAAGGGCGTTTCCGACGATCCGGGCCGGCTTTGGTCCTGACGCGGGACTGGTGCTCCAACACAGAGGTAACAATGAAAAGAACGGTTTTCCTGGGGACGATGGCCACGGCAACTGTGCTGGCAAGCATGGGCATGGCCCAAGAGGGTTCGACCCTAGCCCAGGTCAAGGAACGGGGCGAGTTGAATTGCGGCGTCAACACCGGCCTTGTCGGCTTTGCGGCACCCGATGCGAGCGGCAACTGGACCGGCTTTGACGTCGCCTTTTGCCGCGCGCTGGCTGCAGCCGTCCTGGGCGACGCGAACAAGGTGCGCTTCGTGCCCACCACCGGCCAGACACGCTTCACGGCGCTCAGCTCGGGCGAGGTGGACGTCCTGGCCCGCAACTCGACCTGGACATTCTCGCGCGATACGGACCTGAATCTCGACTTCGTGGGCGTCAACTATTACGACGGTCAGGGCTTCATGGTGAACCGGGAACTGGGCGTCACCTCGGCCAAGGAACTGGAGGGTGCGACCATCTGCATCCAGACCGGCACCACGACCGAACTGAACCTGGCCGATTATTTCCGCGCCAACAACATGACCTACACGCCCGTCAACATCGACAGCAATGCCGAGGGTGAACAGCAGTACATGGCAGGCGCCTGCGACGCCTATACCACGGACGCCTCGGGACTGGCGGCCACGCGCGCGGCCTTTGCCGACCCGGAAAACCACATCATCCTGCCCGAGATTATCTCGAAAGAGCCGCTGGGGCCGGCCGTTCGCCACGGTGACAGCAACTGGGGCGACATTGCACGCTGGACGCTGAACGCGCTGATCGCGGCCGAGGAATATGGCATCACCTCGCGCAATATCGAGGAGCTGGTCCGTTCGTCCACCAATCCCGAGGTGCAGCGACTGCTGGGCACAACGGACGAACTGGGTGCGATGATCGGACTTGATGCCGAATGGGCGCGCCGGGCGATCCTGGCCGGCGGCAATTACGGCGAGATCTTTGCCGCGAACATCGGCGAACAGACCCCCATCGGCCTCGCACGCGGCCTGAACGCGCAATGGACGCAGGGCGGCCTGCTCTACGCTCCGCCGTTCCGCTGATCGGTTGAAACATCCGGGCCGGATCCATGCGGATCCGGCCCGTCTTCCTTCTCGGTGCAAGAACAAACCCGCCCCAGTGCAAAAGCGGCAACAAGCCGATGGCGGGTCACAGGGGTAATGAAATGACGGACATCTCGGCATCGGCGACACCGCCGTTCCGGCTCAGCATGCTGGTCCATGACCGACGGTACCGGTCACTGACCTTTCAGGTCATCGTGTTCATCTTGGTCATGGCCTTTTTCTGGTGGCTGATCGACAACACGGTCCGCAACCTGGCCCTTATGGGCAAAAGCTTTGATTTCGGCTTCCTGTTTCAGCGCGCGGGCTATGACATCCCGCAGACGCCGATCCCTTATACCGCCGATGACACGCATCTGCGCGCCTCGGTCGTGGGGTTGCTGAACACGCTGATCGTGTCCGTGCTGGGCTGCATCGCGGCGACGTTCCTGGGGATCATCGTCGGCGTCTCGCGCTTGTCGAAGAACTGGCTGTTCGCCCGGCTGATGACCATCTTTGTCGAGATCTTCCGCAACATGCCGCTGCTGCTGTGGATCCTGATCATCTATGCGATCTTTACCGAGATCATGCCGCCGCCCAACGCGTATCGCGGTGAAAACCCGGCCGCCTCGATGATCCTGTTCGACCACGTGGCGCTGACAAACCGCTATACCTCGATCCCGACGCTTGCCATGACCAATGATCCGGGCAGCCTGGACCTGGGCGCGCGCGTCACCTTCAACTGGGCCACGATTGCCTTTGTCGTGGCGTTGGTAGGGGGCTGGTTCCTGCGCCGTGTCCTCCTGTCCCATGCGCAATCGGTGCAGGATCGCACCGGCGAACGGCCGGTGACCTGGTGGAAAAGCCTAGCCGTCATGGTCCTGCCGTCACTGTTCCTGATCTGGTATTTCGGCCTGCATCTGGAGGCGCCGACCTTGCAGGGCTTCAATTTTACCGGCGGGCTGAACGTGTCGAACGGTCTGGTCGCACTGTGGCTGGCCCTGACGCTCTATACCTCCGCCTTTATTGCCGAGATCGTGCGGGCAGGCATTCTTGCCGTCAGCCGCGGACAGTCCGAGGCGGCCTTTGCCCTCGGCCTGCGCCCGAACCGCACCATGAGCCTGGTGATCCTGCCGCAAGCCTTGCGGGTCATCATACCGCCACTGATCTCCCAATACCTGAACCTGACCAAGAACAGTTCCCTGGCGATCGCGGTCGGATACATGGACCTGCGCGGCACGCTCGGCGGCACCACCCTGAACCAGACCGGCCGGGAACTCGAGGCCATCGTGCTGATGATGCTGACCTATCTGGTCCTCAGCCTGATCATCTCGGCGGGGATGAACGTCTTCAATGCCCGCGTCAAACTGAAGGAGCGGTGAGATGAGCGACACCCACGCCCAGACCGTCGCCTTTGTGCGCGATACCATGCTGCCCGCCGCATCCCCACCCTTGCGGGAATCCGGATCAGTCCGATGGCTGCGCGAGAACCTGTTTTCCGGCCCGGTGAACGCGATCCTGACCGTTCTGGGCCTTTTAATCGTATGGTTTCTGATCGCCACCTTCTGGGACTGGTTCGCCCATTCGGTCTGGAACGCCTCCAGCCTGAACGAATGCCGGCAGATCATAATCGCGACTTGGGGCGAGGGTGCGCGCGGTGCCTGCTTTGCCGTCATCCGGGAGCGCTGGAACCAGTACGTGTTCGGGTTCTATCCGCAAACGCTCTACTGGCGTCCGACGATGACCTTTGGCCTGCTGATGGTGGCGCTGGCGCCGGTGCTGTTCGCGCCCGCGCTGAACATCCGGCGGATCGTGCTGGCCATCACCGCCATTGCCACGCTTGGGGCGATGCTGGTGCTGGGTGCGCCCGCAGGCTGGCTGGTCTTTGCGGCCATCGTTCTGGCGGGCGGGCTGTTCCTGTCCGAACGCAACGTCGCTTGGCTGCTGCCCTTTTCACTGGTCTATCCGCTGCTGGGCGTCTGGTTCCTGTGGGGCGGCAGCCTGTGGGGCGCGGTCTTCGTGCTGGTCGGACCGCTGCTGGGCTGGCTGGCGTGGCGGGTCCTGTCGCGCCTCTCGCCGTTGCTGGCGACGGTTGCCGCCGTGCTGGTAACGGTGCTGTTCTGGCTGATGTTTGCGGGCGATGCGGCTGGTGATGCCGAACGGATACTGCCGCTGTCGATCGAGGCGGTGCGCTCGGACCGCTTCGGAGGCTTTCTGCTGTCGCTGACCATCGGCGTGGCCGGCATCGCGCTGTCCTTGCCGCTGGGGATCGTGCTGGCCCTGGCGCGGCGGTCGGACATGTTCCTGGTCAAGTCACTTGCGGTGATCTTCATCGAGTTCATCCGCGGCGTTCCGTTGATCACGCTGCTGTTCGTGGCGTCCCTGCT
>NZ_JBKGUN010000218.1:0-9630 GCF_046462195.1 Paracoccus sp. (in: a-proteobacteria)
CACAGTCCTGCTGCCCACAAACGAGCCGTCTTCCCGCCCCTCCGATCGAATTGTTTATATTTTCCACTCGGCGCAAAAAGGTGAAATGCCGCCCAGGCAGGGCAGCATTCCTGTTGAAGACCTAAGCGGTCAGGGGGTTAGCCGGTCACCCGCACGGTCGGATGCGACAGCGCAGTCATGATGCCGCGCAGTTCGGCCAAACCCTTCAATCGCCCAATGGCAGGATAGCCCGGCTGAGCCTTGCGGCCGAGATCGTCCAGAATGTCCTGGCCATGGTCGGGGCGCATGGGGATCTGCCAATCGGCACGCCCCGCAGCGCGGCGCCGGTCCTGTTCCGCCAAGATGGCTGCGATCGTGGCCACCATGTCGGTGTTGCCTTCCAGATGCGCCGCCTCGTGGAAGGAACCCCCCAGATGCGCTTCCTCCAAGGCCACGTTGCGCAGGTGCAGGAAATGAACGCGATCGCCAAGGCGGCGCATCATGCCTGGCAGGTCATTGTCCGCGCGCGCGCCCAGAGAGCCGGTGCACAGGGTGATGCCGTTGGCGGGAATGTCGACCGCATCCATGACGGCCTTGTAATCGGCCTCCGTGGACATGATGCGCGGCAGGCCCAGCAGCGGGAACGGCGGATCGTCCGGGTGGCAGCAGAGCCGCATGCCGATCTCCTGCGCCAGCGGGCTGACCTCGGCCAGAAAATCGATCAGGTGCTGACGAAGACGGTCGGGCGAGATTGCGTCATAGCGCGCAAGATGCGTCTTCACATCTTCCATCGACATGCGCTCGGCCGCGCCCGGCAGGCCGAAGACCACGTTTCCGGCCAGTTCGTCCTTGCGGGCGTCCGACATGGCGGCAAAACGGGCACGGGCCGCTTCGGTGACCTCGGCGTCGTAATCATCCTCGACCCCTTTCCGGCGCAGCAGGAACAGATCAAAGGCCGCGAAATCCAGCGCATCATAGCGCATGCAGGTGGCGCCATTCCCCAGGCGATAGGCCAGATCGGTCCGGGTCCAGTCGAGGATGGGCATGAAGTTGTAGCAGATCACCTTGATCCCGCCGTCGCGCAGGTTGCGCATCGAGATCTTCCAGTTCTCGATGTGCTGCTTCCAGTCGCCGCTTTGCCGCTTGATGTCCTCGGACACCGGCAGGCTTTCCACGACCTCCCATTTCAGGTTCGAGGGCGCGCCATCCTTCATCACGGCCAGTTCGCCCTGACGCTGCGTGATGTCCTCGGGTGACCACACCGCGCCGGTCGGCATATGGTGGAGCGCGGTGACCACGCCCTCCACGCCGGCTTGCAGCATGTCATCGATGGATACGAGGTCCTTGGGACCGAACCAGCGCCAGGTCTGTCTCATGAGTATGTCTTTCCGTCAGAACTGCCGCGCCTTACGCGTCGGCAAAGGAGATTTGCACCTTGACCGAGCGTGACCGATCGGTCGCCGCGCGAAAGGCGTCAAGCGCCTCGGTCACCGGATAGGTGGCGGTGATCATGGGCAGAGGGTCGATCGCACCCGATCCGATCAGGTCGACCGCATCGGCGAATTCCACGTCAAACCGCTGAGAGCCGATGAACTGGATCTCCTTGCCCACCATGACGTTCAGCGGCAGGGGCGTGGGGCCGGCAACACCGACCTGCACCAAGGTGCCAAGCGGGCGCAGGCACTCGACCGCGTCGCGAATGGCGGGCGCGGCGGCCGAGCATTCGAACACCAGATCGACCTGACCCTTGCCGGCCCGCCATTGGTCCAGCCCTTCGGGATGCGCCATGGTATTGACCGCGTGATCAGCTCCCATGCGCGTCGCAACCTCCAGCGTGGCGTCCTGGATGTCGGTGACGATGATCCGTGCCGCACCACGCTGACGCGCGACCGCGACGCACAGGGCGCCGATGGGGCCGGCACCGGTTACCATGACCGTCTTGCCCTGCAGGCTGCCTGCGATGGCTTCGCCCCGGTTGGCGGCGTGCAGGCACACGGCCAGCGGTTCGGCGCAGGCGGCCGCGCCGGGGGCGATGCCATGGGGCAGGGCAAAGCACTGGCCGGCGCCGATGATCATGCGGTCGCGGAACATGCCCTGCTGATGGGGCAGATACATGGCCGAGCCCTTGAACTTCATCGCCATGCAGTGGCGCGGCAAACCCTTCCGGCAGAACTCGCATTCCCCGCAAGGGTGCGACGGGTTCATGGCGACCAGTTGCCCGACCTCCAGACCCGTGACGCCTTCGCCCAGAACCTCGATCCGGCCCGCGGCCTCGTGACCCAGGATGATGGGCTCGCGGACCCGGATCGTGCCGATGCCGCCTTCCAGCCAGTAATGCAGGTCCGATCCGCAGATACCGCCGGCCAGCACCGATACGCGTACCTCGCCGGGACCGGGCTGGTCCGAGGGCCGTGTTTCCAGTCTCAGATCGTCCTGGGAATGCAGGCAGACGACGCGGGTGTTTGTTTGCTCGGTCATTTTGGCCTCAGGGCATCAGCGTGTTGGGCAGCCAGGTCGACAGCGCGGGGACATAGCTGACCAGCAGAAGAACGATGATATTGGTGAAGATATAAGGAGCGATGGCCCGGATCACGGGCGACAGCGGCAGGCGGGCGATGTTGGAGGCCACGAACAGGCAGACCCCGACGGGGGGCGTCGTCAGGCCGATCATCAGGTTCAGCACGGCAAAGCACGCGAAATGCAGCGGGTCGATGCCCACGGCCACGGCCAGTGCCTGCAGGGGGACGAACAGGATGATCAGTGCCGCGATCGTTTCCATGAACATGCCGACGAACAGCAGCAGCAGGTTGATCAGCAGGATCACCAGGAACTTGTTGTCCGTGACGGACAGGACGCCGTCGGCCAGCATCTGCGGGATACGCTCGGCCACCAGGATCCAGCCGAATACGTTGGCCGTGCCGACCAGCACCAGGATGCCGGCAGAGCTGATGGCGCTGTCGATGATGATCTTGGGAATGCGCCGGACCGGCAGTTCGCGATAGATGAACAGGCCGACTGCGGCAGCATAAAGGCTGGCGACGACGGCCGTTTCGGTCGGCGTGGTGATGCCGATCAGCAGTCCGCCGACGATCAGCACCGTCATCGCGATGGCCCAGATGGCCCCCGTGAAGGACGACACCAGTTCCCGCACGCCCTTCCACGGTTCGCGCGGGAAATTGTTCTTCCTGGCGATGAAATACGTTGCCACCATCATGGCCCCGCCCAGCATCAGGCCCGGAACCGCACCCGCCAGAAACAACTTGCCCACCGACAGGCCAGACAGCGATCCGACGATGATCATCGGCACGCTTGGCGGGATCATCGGACCCACGGTCGAGGAGGCGGCCGTCACGGCGGCGGAAAACGCGCCCGGATAACCGACCTTCTTCATGCCCGGGATCATCATCCCGCCGACCGAGGCGACATCCGCCACCGCAGTGCCGGACACGCCGCCGAACAGCATCGATGCCGCGATGTTGGCTTGTGCCAGACCGCCGCGCATCCAGCCGACCAGCGCGTTGGCAAAGCGGACGATCCGTTCGGTGATGCCGCCCGAGTTCATCAGGTTGCCCGCCAGGATGAAGCCCGGGATGCACAGCAGCACGAAGCTGTCCATGCCCGCATACATCTTCTGCGGAATGACCACGAGCGGGATGTCGGCAAAAACCAGATAGGCCATCGAGGACAGGCCCAGGGTCACGGCCACCGGCAGCCCGATGACGAGACCCAGCACAAAGGTCCCGAGAAGCAGGGTCAGACCCATCAGAGATCCTCCGACGTGGGGATTGGGCGACCGTCATGGCGGCCGGTCAGCATCTCGAAGACGCGCAGCAGCGCCCACAGCCCGAGGGCGACGAAAAGTACGATCATCGAGGCATGGATGAAATCCATGCGCCAGCCCAGGGAGGGCGCAGTCTGCCGCGATCCGATCATGGTATAATCCCAGGCCGCCGGCAGAAGGGCGAGGGCAAAGCCCGCCGTGATGACAGCCGACAACAGGCGAAGGATCGAGGGGATGCGCCCCGGCATACTTTCGCACAACAGGTCCACGTTCACCATGTCACCGCTGCGCAGTGCAAGGCCCGCACCCAGCGCGCCCATGAAGATCAGGCAGAACCGGGTCAGTTCCTCGGTCCAGACCGGAGCAGTGCTGAGGAACGTGCGGGAAAAGACCTGCAACAGGACCGACCCCATCAGCACCACGAAAGCCGCGAATATCAGGAGGCGGCAGAGCCCCTCCAACCCCTTGTATGCTTTGTCCATCGACCCCTCCGAAAGGCCCTGCCCCAAGGGGCAGAGCCAGCCGATATCACTTGTTGAAGATCTGCTCGGCCAGCGGGCGGATTTCTTCGGCGACGGCACCGATCACGGCGTCACGCGCGGCTTCGGCAAAGGCAGCCTGATCGACATCGACGAATTTCACGCCCTGGCTTTCCAGATCGGCAACCAGCGCCTCCTCGTCTGCCAGGAACAGTTCGCGCTCGTAGGTTTGGGTGCGCTCGGCGGCCTCCAGCAGTGCGGCCTGATCGTCTTCCGACAAACGGCCCCAGCTGCGCTCCGAGATGGTCAGATAGATCCACGAACGGACATGCTCGGTCCGGTTGATGACCTTCTGCACTTCATAGAAGCCGCCCGATTTGAACAAGGCCAGTGGGTTTTCCTGGCCCTCGATCGTGCCGTTTTGCAGCGAGGTGAACACTTCCGAAAAGGCCATCGGCGTCGGATTGGCACCCAAGGCCTGCCATGCCGCCACGAACAGCGGCACGTTCGGGACGCGCAGCTTGAAGCCGTTCAGATCGGCCGGCGTCGTGATCTCGCGGTTGGCGGACAGGTTGCGCGGGCCGCGGGCGAAATAGGTCAAGGGGCGGATGTCGGCCTTTTCGATGATCTCGGCCTCGATCTGGTCGCCGATCTCGCCCGATGCGACCTCGTCCATGTGCTCCAGCGACTGATAGGCATAGGGCAGCGCCAGCAGTGCGGCCGTGGGCGCCCAGTTCTGCAGGCTTTCACCGGTGATCGTCATATCGGCCGTGCCCAGCTGCATGCCGTTGATCAGGTCGATTTCCTTGCCGAGCGACTCGTTGGGATAGATCTCGACAGCAACGCGGCCTTCGGTCAGGGTGTCCACCTCTTCGGCGAACTTGACCACGGCCTTGTGCCAGATGTTGTCCTCGTTCGCGAGGTGGCCCAGCTTCAGCGTGACCTCCTGTGCAAAAGCGGCGCTGCTCAGTAGAACGGCAACGGTGCAGGATGCCGCCAGCGTGGTGATCTTCGGAAATGTCATGGAATCCTCCTCCAGGATGGGCTTTGACCGGACATGCCGGGTGTCACGAAAAATATTCGGGTCGTTCCTGCTCGATGACGGGCAGATCCTTCAGGATGCCTTGCAGGTGCAGACGCAATGCCCGTTCTGCGCCTTCGGCATCTCCTGCGGCAATGGCATCGACCACTGCCTGATGTTGTTCGATCAGGCGATCCACCGGAAAATGCATGCTGGAAAGAAAGCGCACGCGGTCCATCTGGGCCTTCATCTCGACCACGACCCGCCAGGCGCGACCCTTGTCGGCGCCTTCGGCCAAGGTCCGGTGGAACACCTCGTCAGCTTCCATGAAGTCGCGGGCCGAGCCTCCGATCAGCGTTTCCTGGCTTTTCAGCTGGGCGCGCAGATCCTCGATCAGGGCAGGGTCGGGTGACCGGGCCACCAGCTTGATGATGTCGGCCTCCACCGCTTCGCGGACAAAGCGGGCATCCATGACATCCGGGATCGAGATGCGGGCCACATAGGTGCCCCGCTGCGGGCGGATCTCCAGCAGGTTCTCGTTGGCAAGCTTGATAAAGGCTTCGCGGACGGGCTGCCGGCTGATGCCGTGCTGCACCGCCACCTCGGCCTCGGACATGCGGGTTCCGGGGGGCAGGGCATTGTCGATGATCGCGGCGCGCAGCTTTGCGTGAAGCTGTTCCACCACGCTGACACGCATCGGCTGCAAGGGAACCTGGCTGCTCATCGATCTGCTCCTCCTGCTTCCTTTGCTACACCATACTACCATACGCGTCAACTGCTTCACACGTTTGTCCGATTTTCGACGGTTCCGCCCGTGCTTGCCTTTGCAGCAGCATGATGAAATTCAAGGCAACGACTCAAAGGAGGACAGCCATGTCTTCGATCCTGCAGCGATCCTTGCGTGCCTTGGGACCTGCGGTGGCTTCGACGCCACCGGCGGAGGCGATGCGTGCCGGGGCAGGGGCCTTGGCAGGTCTTGCCATTGCGGGCCTGTTCGCCTTGTCGCCATCGGTGGATCCGCAACTCGGCCTTTACCTGATTGCCCCTTTCGGAGCCAGTTCCGTCCTGTTGTTCGCCGTGCCGAACAGTCCGCTGGCGCAGCCTTGGGCCGCTGTGGTCGGAAACACCGTTGCGGCCATGATCGGGGTCGGCACCTGCCTCCTGGTGGAGGACCCTGCCTTGCGCATTGCACTGGCGGTGGGACTGGCGATCACGGCGACCATCCTGTGCCGCGCGCTTCATCCCCCTGCCGGAGCGGTCGCGATGACGGCTGCGATGAACCCCGAGATCATCTCTGACCTGGGGTTCAGGTTTGCGCTGACACCCGTTGCCACGGGAACGGTCCTTCTGGTGCTCCTCGCCGCGATCTATGCGCGCCTGACTGGACGGCATTACCCGATGCGGCAGGTGGACGATGACAACGTCAACGGCACAACAGATCCATCGCCAACAACGCGCCTGGGGCTGTCCGAGGCACAGCTCAACGCGTTGCTGGAACGCTATCGTCAGAGCTTCAACCTGGGCGCCGAGGATCTGGCCCGTCTGGTCGGAGCCGCCGAACTTCAGGCCGCAGCTCAGCGCACCGGCCCGTTGACGGCCGGCGACATCATGTCCCGGGACCTTGTGACGGTTCTGCCCCAGATGCCGGCCGACGAAGTTGCCGCCCTGTTCAGGCAGCACCGTTTCACCTCGATCCCCGTGGTCGACATCCTGGAGCGTTACCTCGGAGTCATCTTCCAGATCCATCTGATCGGGCAGGGGGCGCCCGACCTGCAGGCTGCGCGGCTGATGCAGATTACGGTGCCCTGCGCCACGCCGGAAACGCCCCTCGGCGGGCTGCTGCCATTGATGGCCGATGGAGAGGTCGATGCCGTTCCCGTCCTGGTCGGTGATCGGATCGTCGGCATCGTGACGCGGACCGACCTGATCAGCGCACTTGCGCGCCGGAACGTGCAGGCGCCCCTGGACAACGCCTGAGCGTTGTTGTCATCCCCCAACCATGCCATAGGGTGCACCGCCATCACCCGGAAAGGTCGATCATGAATCCCGGTCCTGCTGCCATTCCCGTTCCGCAGCGTTCGCAGTTCAGCCAGGGCTTGATCTGGATGGCGTTCAGCATGACGTCCTTCATCGGCATGTCCGTGGGTTCGCGGGAAATGGCTGCCACCCTTTCGATCCGGCAGGTGCTGTTCTTCCGCGCGCTGGTCGGCCTTGTCGTGATCCTGGCCGTGGGCCGCGCCATCTGGCCCGAAGTGCGGCAGATGGCACAGCTGCGCATGCACGTCCTGCGCAACATCATTCACTTCACCGCCCAGTATTTCTGGACGATCGGCGTCGTCCTTCTGCCACTGGCCTCGGTCTTCGCGCTGGAGTTCACGATGCCGATCTGGGTGACGCTGTTCGCCTGGCTGCTGCTGCGCGAGCGGCTCACCAGTCCGCGCCTTCTGGCAACGGCCGGCGGGTTCATCGGCGTGCTGGTGATCGTGCGTCCGGGCATCGGAATGGTCGATCCGGCCGCCGGGCTGGTCCTGATCGCCGCAGCGGGATACGGCCTGTCGCTGATCCTGGTCAAGCGCCTGACGCAGCACTGTTCGCCCGCGTCCATCGTGATCTGGATGATCCTGATCCAGCTGCCCCTGGGCTTCCTTGCCGCGCTGACGGACTGGCGGCCTGTTCATGTCACGGATGTTCCCTGGATGGTCCTGGCGGGCGTCGGGGCGCTGGCCGCTCATTACTGTCAGGCGCAGGCGCTGAAGCGGCTCGATGCCTCCATCCTGATCCCCATCGACTTCCTCCGCGTGCCGATGGCTGCGGTGGTAGGTTATTATGCCTATGGCGAAGCGATCGACCTGTGGGTGTTCCTGGGCGGCGGGATCATCCTGTTGTCGAATTTCCAGGCCGTGCTTGCCGAAAGGCGCAAGCCTGCGGCAGCGTGACCCGCCGCGGATGCTGCCCCTCCCTTTGAAGACCACGAAAGACTGTGCATGACCCTGCTCCACCTTGTCCTTGTCGCGCTCATTCAGGGCGTGACCGAGTTCCTCCCCGTATCCTCATCAGGACACCTGATCCTGCTGCCGCTTCTGACCGGAATGCAGGATCAGGGGCTGGTCATCGACGTGGCGGTGCATGTCGGCACGCTGTTCGCCGTCGTGGCCTTCTTCTGGCGCGACGTGGTTGAAGGGCTTGTCGGTCTGGGGCGTCTCGCCCGGGGACGGGTCGATACACCGGGTGCCCGGCTGGCCCGGTCGCTGATCGTGGCGACGGTGCCGGTCATTCTGGCAGGGTTGATCCTCAAGCTGACGGGTGCCGTCGAACTGATGCGCTCGGTGGCGGTGATCGGTTGGACGATGATCGGCTTCGGCATTCTGCTCTACTGGGCGGACCAGAAGGGGCAGGAAACGAAAAAGGCAGGGGACTGGGGCCTGCGGGACGCGATCATCCTCGGTTTGTGGCAGGCCGCGGCCCTGATCCCGGGAACCTCGCGCTCTGGCGCCACCATCACGGGGGCACGTGCCCTGGGCTATGACCGCCATGAGGCCGCGCGGATCTCCATGCTGATGTCGATCCCGACCATCATCGCCTCAGGCGTGCTTCTGGGCGGTGAAGTCATTGCCACTGCCGACGCACAGGCCGCGCGCGACGGAGCGATCGCGGCCGTTCTGTCCTTTATCGCGGCACTGGGCGCCCTGGCGCTCATGATGCGTCTTTTGCGAAGCGTCAGCTTTACTCCTTACGTCATCTACCGTTTGATCCTGGGGGTCATCCTGCTGGTCGTGGCTTATCGCTAAGAACAAGGAGTGCACTCCCGTTTTCAAGCCGAAGCGAGGGTTGAAACACGCTGCATGCAGGTTACATTTTAAACTGAAACGTCGAATTGAAGGCCGGCATCCGAAAAAGTGAGATGTCGAGTGCGCAATTCCTCAGACCTAGGGCTGCTTCTTGATGGGGTTTCCCAAGCTCATGAGACGGTTCCCATGACGCGTACTGGCTGAAGAACACTAAGGTTAGTCCTGTATCTGTCACCGCTCCGGGCACAGGAACTGGGCACGCGGCGTGAGCAGATCCCAGAGGCGGTGGACGGCAACCAGACCGAGCCGAACGCGGTGCAGAGGGTTGACCACACGGCGCGCACGAGATCTGCTCTCATCGTTCCGGATTGTAGTCCCTTTTTGTCTAAGGTCGTCGAGCGGCATCAAAAATGCTCTCACCCCTCTTCCCGTGTAGGAATGCCGCAGGTGTAGCGATGGGCTCTGAGCAGGTCACCTAGGATCTGTGTGCTGATCATGCAGAGTAGTACTTTCAACTTTGGGAATGCCCTTTCGATTGCTGGTGTGGTTGGCTCCTTCTTGCGGCGTTCTACTGCGCGATGA
>NZ_JBKGUN010000219.1:0-12036 GCF_046462195.1 Paracoccus sp. (in: a-proteobacteria)
GTGAAGCATATGGCGTCAGCACCACATCTAGGTATCTGGCGCCGCCCGACTGGTAGAGGGGCATGCAAGGCAGCTGCCGAAGTCTCTCGCCCCCTTGCAAACCGGGCATCGGCGTCATGTCTTGTGGACCTTTGTTCTGCTGCGGGCGGGACCGGAATCCCAAATTTCCAAACAGGCCGTCTGGTAATTCGGGCGCCTGTTACGACCCTTTCCACGATTTGTTGATTGCACTTAGGGAACAATCAGATCAACTTATGCGTGTAATTGTACAGACGATAAGGCGATGGCAATTGCAGGAGGCAACATGACGATCATCGACCGGGATATCTGTGCGTTCTTGCAGAAGATCGAGAATGGCCCTTGTGCCGGAAAAGGGGCTGATCCGGGCAGGCTGCTTTGCGATGCGCTGGAACGTGCCCAAATTGTCGTTTCTGCCGCAGGGCCCGAAAAGGCGGCACGCTCCTTTTGTCTTCATGCCTAGGCGCTGCGACTCTTGGATATGGAAAGCGATTATCTGATAGGCACTGTCAAAGGAGCAACGGTTGTTCCGCGGTCAGGCGTGCCGGCATGGGGCGTGATCATGAGGGCAGGGTTCAGCTGTTCTGCAGCATCGCGATGGCCACATCCAATGGGACAGCCCGAAGATCGGCGCGAACGGGGGCTTCTCGCGGACCGGCATACACCAGCAACCGCCGCGTTGCTCCGATGTCTTCAGCCGCAATGTGAAACCCGCGAGAAACCTTGGGCGCTGTGGTCCGCTTGATCTCGATGGCCCAGATTTCCCCCTGTGGCAGGCGCAGGATCAGATCCAGTTCCGCCCCCCCCGAACTGCGATAATAAAAGGGCTGGGTCCCGGCCGGGGCGGAGGCGACCAGGTTTTCCAGACAGAACCCTTCCCAACTGCCGCCGACGACCGGATGGCTCAGAAGGCTTTCCATGGTCTCCAGGCCCAGAAGGGCGTGAACCAAGCCGCTGTCCCTGACATATACCTTGGGCGATTTCACCAGCCGTTTTCCGACATTCTCGTGCCAAGGCATCAGCCGCCGCACCAGCATCAGGTCGACCAGCAGGTCCAGATAGCGTCCCACCGTCTGGCCCGAAACGCCCAGTCCTTCGGCCAGCGCCGCTGCGTTCAGCACTCCGCCCTGGGCATGGGCCAGCATCGTCCAGAACCGGCGCAGCGTCGCAGCCGGAATGCGCGGTCCCAGTGCGGGAACGTCACGCTCCAGATAGGTGCGCAGAAAATCCTCGCGCCAGTTCAGGCTGCCATGATCGCTGTTGGCTTGGAAGCTGTCGGGGAAACCGCCGCGCAGCCACAGATCGTTCAGCCTGTTTGCTCCGACCTCGGTCAGCAGCAGGGGCGGCATCTCGATATAGCGGACCCGTCCTGCCAGGGATTCAGCCGACTGGTGCAGCAGCACGTTAGAGGCCGAGCCCAGCAGCAGGAACTGTCCGGCACGATGCCCTTTGCGGCGCCGCATGTCGATCTGGCCACGCAGGCTGGAGAACAGGTTGGGCATCTGCTGGACTTCGTCCAGAATCACCAGCCGCCCGACCTGCTCATCCAGATAAAGGTCAGGCTCGATCAAGATCCGACGATCCGCTTCGCGCTCCAGATCCAGATAAACCGAAGGTCTCTGCTCTGCGATTCCAAGGGCCAAGGTGGTCTTGCCAACTTGCCGGGGCCCCAGAAGAACCACGGCGGCCTGCTCATCAAGGGCCTCCAGAAGAAGTCGGTCGAGCATACGCGGGAACATGGCTTGTATATACTCCAAATCATGGAAGATTTGCAAGGATATCTTTGTATTTTTTGGTTTCAGACCCATTGATCCCTTGTCTTTGCGAGGTTCAGGCTGCGCGAGGAGACCTAATCATGCGCAATTTTTATTGACTGACCGAAGGGCAGATGGAGCGCCTTCGTCCCTGATTCCCCAAGAACCATGGCCGTCCCCGGGTTGATGATCTGCGGGTGCTGACCGGCATCATCTTCATCAACCGCCATGGCTTGCGATGGTGCAACGCACCGAGGGGATATGGCTTGGCCAAGACGCGTCTCACAGTCGCTGGAAACGTCTGAGCGACAGCGGGGCCTTTTGCGCGGGTCATGATGGACCTGGCGTCCGAAGGGGCAGATCGCAAGACGCTCATGATCGACGCGACCCACCTGAAGACGCACCGCACGGCCTGCAGCCTGCGTGCAAAAAAGAGGAGCGCGGCCGCCAGATCGGTCGGACCGAAGGCGGCATGAACACAAAGCTGCACGCCGTCACCGACGCAAAGGGTCGTCCGATCGTGTTCTGCATGTCGGCCGGACAAAAACGACGACCACACCGGTGCGGTGGCGCTGCCGGGGTGCCTGCCGAAGGCCGAATGGCTACTGGCAGACCGGGGACATGACACTGACCGGCTGCAAGAAGCATCGGAAGACAGAGGATACAAGCTTGCATCCCGGAAATCCCGCAAGAAGGCCGTGAAATACGACAAGCGCCACCACGAACGGCGCGACCGTATCGAGATCACGTTTGGTCGCCTTGCAGACTAGCGGCGCGGCGCAACCCGCTATGACCGACACCCGGAAACCTTCTTTTCCCCCCTCATGCGCGTCGCGATCGTCTTGTTCTGGCTGTGAGACCCGGTGAATCCGAAGACGAGGTGACTGTCCGGATGATGCCTCGCCCCAAGTTGGAGGTGCAGCAAGCACAGAGCTTGCCAAAAGGCCCTGCAGCTTACCTGAACGCAAATCCTCTTGGATAATATCCGATGTCCCGGATCAGCATGTCCCCTGAAAAGCCGCGGCCGTCATCCGTGTTGTATCTTTCCGCCGAATATCGTTTGGGCGTGCGTACGGCGACATTGGCGATGGGAAACATCTCGATGCGGGTCTTCATGTCCTCGTGCCGGGCGAAAAGGCGCTGCGTGCCCAGTTCGACATCATCGAAGAAGAAGACGACTTCGGACTTGGTGGTGTCTTCCTCGTTCCAGACGATCGCGCAGGCATAGCTGTGGTAATCCTCGTGGACGCCTGTGGTGGTGCCGAAATAATGGTCGACCTCGACCTCGCTGCCAAAGGAGCTGACCCGCTCTCCGGAACCGGCGTTGCCGTAGTGCTGCGCCCAGTTGGTGGTATAGCCGGAAATCGGCACGTCATTTCCCCAGGTCTGGTTGAACTGCTCCATGATGTCGATCTCTGGCGGCCACATGCCATAAGCGTTGCGCCGCCCGCCATTGCCGCGGCCGATCAGCCAGAAGGCGGGCCAGGCATAGCGGCGGCGGCTGGTCTTGGCGACCATGCGCCAAACCCCTTCGGTGCCGCACACGTCATCCAGGCGATGGCCCTGGATCACGGCGGCCTGCTGCTTGAACTCCTGATCCTTGTAGATCAGCGGCTCGTCATCGGGAAAGGCAAAGGTATGCAGCCGCAATGCCCCCTCATCGGGATCATGGGTGATCGGCTTGTTCGCGCGGGGAAACACGTCCTCGTTCAGATAAGCGCCGGTTTCGCCGTTGCCCGTCTGGGAATGGCCATGGGTCAGACGCGAACGCCAGCAAGGACGGCCTTCCTTGTCATAGCCCGTTTCGCTGTGCTTCAGCGTGGCCGGATCAAAGCTGTTCTTGCGGACGGCATTGGACAGATCAAGCCGACGCAAGGGGCGGTGGAACTGTGGCGGCATGTCCGGGAACCGGGCGCCGTCGCGGAAGGTGCAAAGAACCGACCTGCCTTTCTGCTTGGAGCCCAACCCATGGACCCGGATGACAACCTTCAGCCGCTGCCCGTCCCGGTAGGCCGTCTCGGGAAGCTGGACCCGAAGATAATGGCTCAGGTCATCGCCCGGGGACCAGCGGTGAATGCCGCCCAGATCATAGCGTGCCTGGCTTTCCGCACCTCCCACGTTGATCGTCGCCATGCGGGCGTTGGCAACGCCGCTGACATAGGCATAAAAGGATTCGCGTTCCGTGTGATCGGCCGAAACCGGAATATGGATCACATTCTGCCCCGACGGCACGTCGATCTTGGACGGAATGGAAAGCCGGCTGCTCGACAGGACGTTCCAGATGGGCTCGGGGGCTTCGGATGACGGACCGGTGGCAGCGGCAGCCGGTCCCGAAAGGGCCCGAAGAAGGGCTGCTGATCCGGAAAGGGATCCGGCAAGGCTGAGAAGAAGCACGTGACGTCTGTCCACAGGGCGTCCTTTCTGAACGGATGCGGCAAGGCACCGAAGGGTGAGGCGGGTCCGTCATGGCCAGCGCAAAGTCGAGGCCGCAATCTAACTTGGCTGACCACCGTGTGAAAGTGTCGGGGCCCCGCATTTGTCAGCAAGGACAGGCAGGACAGGAAAGTGGCGCCGATCCGCGCATGTTCTCAGCCGTGCCGGTTGGCTGCATGCATGCCCTCGCGGAACAGGCAGTGATGCATTCTTTCCCTGTACGGGATCACGGCTGGCGATATCGACGGTGGCAATATGTTCGCCTGCTGCTCGAATCCTCAGGGGCTGTTTGAACAGACATTGAGAAAGCCGGCCACCCTGCGGAAGGATCGGCGATTCCTGCCTCCGCTTCTGGCGGCAGATCAGCCAGGCGTTGGCTCATGAACGACGTGAAACTACTGGCGCCCCGTCGCATGTGTCCTGCCACGGCATGAAGTTTCCGGGCATACTCGGTGGAGCAGGATCGGCCGCGGTTCGGGTCAATTGGTTTCCGACCGGGGAAGTTTACCAATGTGGAGGAGCAACGGATGAGCAGCAACAGAGGCGTGGTTTACGTGGGTCCCGGAAAGGTCCAGGTCGAGGATATTCCCGATCCCCGGCTTCAGGCGCCCGACGGTCGCAAGATCGGGCATGGCGTGATCCTGAAGGTCGTTACCACGAACATCTGCGGTTCTGACCAGCACATGGTGCGAGGCCGCACCACTGCCGAGCCAGGACTGATCCTAGGCCACGAGATCACCGGAGAAGTGATCGAAAAGGGCAGTGACGTCGAGATGCTGGAGATCGGGGACATCGTCTCCGTTCCCTTCAACGTGGCCTGCGGGCGCTGCCGCTGCTGCCGCTCGGGCGACACCGGCGTCTGCCTGACGGTGAACCCGTCGCGCGCCGGCGGCGCTTACGGTTATGTGGACATGGGCGGCTGGATCGGCGGGCAGGCGCGTTACGTCATGGTCCCTTATGCCGATTTCAACCTGCTGAAGATCCCCGATCGGGACCGCGCCATGTCCAAGATCCGCGACCTGACCATGCTGTCGGACATTCTCCCGACGGGCTTTCACGGTGCCTGGAAGGCCGGCGTGGGCGTCGGATCGATCGTTTATGTCGCGGGGGCGGGGCCTGTCGGCCTGGCCGCGGCGGCCTCGGCCCGCATCCTGGGCGCAGCGGTCGTGATGATCGGCGACTTCAACAAGGAACGGCTTGAGCATGCCCGCAAGGTCGGGTTCGAACCTGTGGACCTGTCGCAGGGCGACAACCTGCCCGAGATGATCGCCCAGATCACCGGCAGTCCAGAAGTGGATGCCGCCATCGATGCGGTGGGCTTCGAGGCGCGCGGCCATTCGGGCGGCGAGCAGCCGGCCATCGTGCTGAACCAGATGATGGAGATCACCCGTGCCGCGGGCCAGATCGGCATTCCGGGCCTTTATGTGACCGAGGATCCGGGTGCCGTCGATGAGGCCGCCAAGCAGGGCAGCCTGTCGATGCGCTTTGGCTTGGGTTGGGCCAAGGCTCAGTCCTTCCACACGGGCCAGACGCCCGTTCTTCAGTACAACCGCCAGCTGATGCAGGCGATTCTGCACGACCGGCTGCCGATCGCGGATATCGTCAACGCGACCGTGATCTCGTTGGAAGACGCCGCCCAAGGCTATGAAAGCTTTGACCAGGGCGTTGCCAAGAAGTTCGTGCTGGACCCCCACGGGATGCTGGCCGCCTGATCACCACAGGCGCGCCTATCTGGCGCGCCTGTCTTTTCAAGCCCTGGGCGACTGCGGGTTCGATATCGCAGGCTCATGACCGGTGCCCTCCCTGCACGCCTTCCGGAGCAAGGCGTGCAAGATCTTTACCCGGAACTCGTTGTCGCCCGTCTACCGGCTTTGGGGCCTTGGCCTGTCAGGTCAGGGCTTCGGCCAGCCTTGCGATCATGGCCTCACCCATTGCGGCACGGGTTTGCGTCGTGGCGCTGCCGACATGCGGCAGGCAGATGACCCGATCATCCTGAACGATCGAGGCGGGCACATGCGGCTCTTGCGCAAAGACATCAAGCCCCGCACCCGACAGTCGTCGTTCGGACAAGGCCAAGGCAAGGGCGGCCTCGTCGATGACCGTACCCCGGGCAATGTTTACCACAAAGCCATTCGAACCCAAGGCCTCGAAGACCTTCCTATCCACGAGACCCTCGGTTTCAGGCGTGGCGGGACAGCAGACCGCAAGCACGTCGCACCATTGCGCCAAGTCGATCAGGCTGTCGTGATAGCGATGGACAACAGGCTGACGGCTGCGGCCGTGATAGGCGATCTCGCATCCGCACACCTCCAGCCGCCGCGCCAGTTCCTTGCCGATATGCCCGAGGCCCAGAATGCCCACCTTCATGCCGCGCATCGAGAGGCCCAGCGGCGCCTGCCCATTCAGCCAATCCCCACGCTGCAGGAACCGCTCTGCCTCGCCAAAGCGCCGCACGGCACCCATCAGCAGCCACAGTGCCGCATCGGCCACGTCTTCGGCCAGGATGTGAGAGGTGTTTTCCACCGGAATGCCGCGACGGGCGCATTCCTCGGTGTCGATCTGGTCGAGGCCCGCAGAATAGGATGACACGATCCGGAGATTCGGCAGTCGATCCAGCAGCGCTGTATCGACGCGCCCCTTGCCGGTACCTGCAATGCCGCGGATGTCCTGACCGTTGCGGGCAAGAACCTCTTCGCGTTCGGCGGGTTCCTTGGGCAGGCGAATGACATCGAACCTGGCTTCCAGCAGGTGCTGCGTTTCCTGGGGAAGGTCGGTCGTTTGCAGAATGATCATGCGATTCCTCTGGTTGCTGGATGCCCGATCCATTGTCGTGACAAAGGCGGGCGGAATTGGCCAATGCAGGATGCGCAGGCATGACCGCAAAGTGCAAACCCGGCGCTGCAAGCTGTAAGGTCGCCTAAGGTCATGGCGCCGGGCCATCTCCGATTTTGCGCCATTCGCGAAGGGTCGACACGCAAACCGGCGGCCGCACGGGACCTTTCGGTGCGTTCACGGCGCTGTTGCGCAGCATGTCGCAACCGGAACGGCGGCGATCAGCCTTTTGACAGGTGGATGCTGCGGATCGCCGATGCTTCTTTGGTGTGCCAGTTTCAGCGATCTTGTCCAGATACATGACAGTGGCGTGTTGGCTGACACGCTTGACCGGGGCCATATCTGCTGAAAGGTCCTCTGCTCCTCGCGGCAGGCATCGCAACAAAGGCTTTGCAGCCCGAGGATGTCCTGACGCTGCAGGCTGATCTGCCCCTGCGCGGCGGGGGCAAGCGCGTCAGTGACGGGCCAATGGTCGATTCGCCGCGACCCCGTTTGCCGGCAATTCTCGGATCACAGGTCCAAAAAAGCTCCCCTTCACCGCATGGGGGTTGCGCCAATAGGCCGGTTCATCAAGCTTTTTGCAGGGATGTTTCCCATCATGCCCTGACAGCAGGGGCAGCAAGGCACTCGGCTGATCGGGCGTGGGGAGGCAGGAGTGTGTCGGCGTCGATCGTCCACGCGCAGCGCAAGGAGCTGCGGCTGTTTGGTCATGGCGCCCAGCACGAACGGCAGCGAGCAAGATGAGAACAGGATGCCCCTGCCGGCAAGGGATTCTTTCCGGCGGGGCTAAAGAAAGACTGCTCTAAGCCGGTCCATTTCCTGAAGTGATATGATGTCAGCTCAAATAAGGCGCGAGATCTGGTCGGAGATAGATATTACTGTGTGGTTTTGGAAGCGGCAGGGCAACAATTGCGAGTCGATTAAGCCGAGCCTGAACGCTTCTTGCTTGAACATGCTCGAAGTGGGCAAGGCGGCCCAGCGTTTCGTATCGAAAAAGAAAGTCAGCCATTGCTTCAGGGGTGATGTACCGCTTGAGCTGGCGTGTTCGATGGTGCGGGAGACGGATGACATCAATCATGCGCTCCCGTATGAGCAACGTCATGGTGCTGCTGCACACGTGAAGGAAATGTCTGGCGTCATCGATCCCTCGAAATCCGGTCGCTCGTAGGTGTCACGCATCTCCTCCAGGTCAAGGATGATCGAGCGCAGGCCAAAGCAGCCAGCCTGGCTATGGACCTTCCTCAACCGCTTCTCCCAGTTCAGTCGAAGAAGATCGACGAGTTGTACCTTGAAGATGACGGGTGCTCGATCGATGGGAACCTTGGTCTGATCGAGACGATGAACCTGGAGTGCGCTGCCCATCATCCGGTCTACAAACTGCTCCAGGTCCGAAGGATGAAACCTCGGCACTTGCTTGGGGAAGTCGACGAGTGGTTTCAGCCAGCCAGCATAAACGACTTTCTGCAAGGTCGCGGGGCTTGCACCAATGCGCAGTGTCGCGCCAGTTAAGGCCCATATCTAGAGCGAAATCCTGAACGTGTGTGGTGCCGTTGCGTGCCGCGAGGCGCGATACCCACGACGTCGCCGCCTCATGTACGGACGGCTCAACAGTCAGGCTTAAGCGGCTCATGACCGTGCCCGCAAGTTGGCAACTGTCGATCGAGGCGAAGGATCGCTACTGCCAAACAGCTTCCGCGTGTCGATGGACTGCCAGTTTTCAGCGACAATGGGGTCGAGAGCGTCTGCACAACTTGCTTTCCGCCTGTAGGCTCTGCGGAACGCATCCACGGTCAGATCCCGCTCCTCGTGAAGAAGCGCTTCTTCGACCGCCGAGATGATCAGTTCGATGGTCAAACCAAGCTCATTCGCGGCGGCGTGGATCAGGCGGCGTAGGTGCTCTCCCTTGTTGACTTCGGGTCGCGCAGTCAGGGCTGCAGTGTTCGCATAGCGACGCGTTCCGCTATGAGGCGGCGCAGGAACTGACTGGAGAACTAAACGGGCGTTACCGATTCACGGCATCCACCAAGTCCCAGCTCGGTGTACTGCCGTCCTACACGGGGCTCGGGATGGCGAGCCTTCTGCCCCACACTTCGTTGGCCTACAGTGTGTTGGAACGTGCTGGTTGATGGGAAATCCTCCATCGGTCTGGTGAACCATCAGAAAATTCTGGCGACTATCGGTGGCACCGCCATTCTCGCCGACGATTTCCTGGCAATGAGCAAGCTCCAAGGGCGCGATTTCATCAAGCCACATCGCGTCATCTACATCTACCACAACCAGATAGACCAGACTGCTGACACAGGGAACGAAGACAAGACTTTCCAAGCTGTTCGTACCACTATCGAAGAGCTTGGGAATTTAGTCTCTCGTATCATCAACAACCTGAATGGAACTACATTCTTGTCACTGCGGATCATGGCTTCGTTTACCAGGAAGGCGTGCCCGCCGAGACTGACAAGAACCCGATCGCGGACAAGCCAGCGGGAACTGTGATTTCCAAGAAGCGCTATCTTCTGGGCAAGAACCTTCCTGACCACCCCGGTGCTTATCACGGAACGACGGCAGTTACCGCTGAAGCAAGCGGCGATATGGATTCTGGGTGCCACGCGGCACAAATCGTCTCCACTTCATTGGCGGCTCGCGCTTGGTGCATGGCGGTGCGATGCCTCAAGAGATCATCGTGCCCGTCATTCAGGTGACGCAGCTCAAGGGCAAGAGTGCCGCGAAGACACGCACACGGCACGTCGGCATCAGCGTGCTCGGTAGCAACTTCAAAATTACCACGAGCAGATATCGCTTCAGGCTGATCCAGACCGAGGCGGCATCAGAGCGGATCAAGCCGCTGCAAGCAAAGATCGCAATCTACGATGGGGGTGAGCCGGTAACAAATGTCGAGACATTGTCGTTCGAAAGCAGCTCAACCGACATGAATGAATGGCGACAGGAGGTGTGGCTGACGCTCGCAAGCCAGACTTTCGAGAAGAAGAAACTCTACAACCTGATCGTCCGCAACGCCGAAACCGGTGTCGAGCAAGCGCGGATGGACGCAAGCATAGACCTGGCATTCCATAATGACTTCTGAAAACGCAACCTTAGGAGAAAATCTTGATGAACAGCTAAACCGTCAATTTGTCGGAAAAGTCGTTCGCAAGGACTTGACGAAACTTCTCAAGGAGGGCCCGAAATTGCTCGTCTACGTCCTTGAGTATCTGCTGGGCATGTATTGTGCCTCGGATGACGAACAGATCATCGAAGAAGGTCTGAAGACGGTAAAGACCGTTCTGGCGGAAAATTATGTCCGGCCGGACGAGGCAGAAAAGATCAAATCCAAGATCAAGGAACGCGGTAGTTTCAAGGTCATCGACAAGGTTACGGTCCGCCTAAATGAGAAGCGTGATACCTATGAGGCTTTGCTCTCCAATCTGGGGATCAAGGACGCTGAAGTTTCAGCCAGCGATGTGAAACGCTACGAGAAGCTGCTGGTTGGCGGAATTTGGTCGATCATCACGGTGCACTACTACCATGAGGAAGGGAAGAAGGGCTCGCCGTTCTCGATTGGCGATCTTGAGCCCATCCAGATGCCAAACATGGACATGGAAAAATCCTTCAAAGCGCGCAACCCATTCTCCGAAGACGACTGAATCAATGTTTTGCTGCGTTCGACGGGAGTGGAACCGACGGTTCTTGAGCCGCGTGTGCGCTGGCACCTTCTCCCCAGGATGATCCCCTTTGTTGAGAACAACTACAATTGCTGCGAGCTCGGACCGCGTGGAACCGGCAAAAGCCACATCTAGAAGGAATGTAGCCCCAATAGAGCTCTGTTGCGCAAATCCGGCAGGGATTCATGTGGTGTGTCTAGTGTGGTAGCTGGCCTGCATGAGTAAACCGACACCGCCGACCTACAAGACCACGAACTGGGCTGCTTACAACGGGGCGCTAAAGCGCCGCGGGTCACTGACGATATGGTTCGATCCGGAGATGAACTGGGCTGCCAAACCTTCCGGCAGGAGGGGGAGATCGAAGACTTTCAGCGACGCCTCAATCCAGACGTGCCTGACCATGAAGGTGCTATTCGGCATGGCGCTTCGGCAGACGACGGGCTTCGTGGAGAGCCTCCTGCGGCTGACAGGTCTGGACTGGATTGTGCCGGATTTTAGCACGATCTGCCGACGTCAAAAGACGCTTGCCGTCAACATCCCGTATCGCGGCGCGAAAGGCCCGCTGCATCTGCTGATCGACAGCACCGGCATCATGGTCGAAGGGGAAGGTGAGTGGAACGCCCGCAAGCATGGTGGCCCTAAACAACGTGTCTGGCGCAAGATCCACATCGGTATCGACGAGAAGACCCTGGAAGTCCGAGCCATTGAGATCACCGGCAGCAACATCGGTGCGTCCCCGGTATTGCCACATCTGCTCGACCAAATTCCGCACAATCAGCACATCGGCAGCGTGATCGCGGATGGTGCCTACGACACGCGCCGATGCCACAACGCCATCGCTGACCGCGGTGCGACCGCAGTCATCCCACCGCGCAGAAATGCCCAGCCATGGAAGCCCACCACCGCCGGCGCCATCGCCAGGAACGACGCGCTGCGCGCGTCAAAATATTTGGGTCGGGCGCTCTGGCGGAACTGGAGCGGCTACCACCGCCGGAGCCGCGTCGAGACAAAGATGCACTGTATGAAGCTGCTGGGTCAGCGCCTGATGGCGCGACTTTGACCGCCAAGTCGCGGAGGTTCAGGTGCGCATCGCGGTCTTGAATGGCTACACCGCCCTTGGCATCCCCGTCACAAAAGCCGTGGGATAAATCCGTCTGGGGAAAGGGGAGCCTTATTCATCAGCTGATTTGCGCAACAAAGCCCGCAGGAGCGCTGCCGCACTGCAGCCGGCAGCTTGCCCCCGCCTTGCAGGGGAGCGTCAGAACGACGGATCTGATTGGCGTTGATGATGTGACCGCCCCCCGACGGCATCTGATGTGCCAAGGTGGGTCTGCAACGAT
>NZ_JBKGUN010000220.1:0-18367 GCF_046462195.1 Paracoccus sp. (in: a-proteobacteria)
CCATGGGCAGACCTTGAAGCGGACCCTGTGGCGCGCGTTCGGCCTCGTCCAGAAGCGTGTCACGGTCTAGCCCTGCGAGTCATCATCGAAACCGCCAAGGCGGATGGTCAGGCGCACCTTGGCCAGCGTGCCCTTGGGGATCAGGTTGGTGTTGCTCTGCGCGTCGTTGAAATCGTTCCAGGAACCCATGGGGAACCTCCTTTTCTGATCAGGATTGCGGTTGGGATTGGGCGTCAGCCGCCGGATCGGCGGGCGGCGGGGTGTAGGTCAGGCGCTTGGGCACTGGCGCGACGGGGGCACGGATCTTCGTCATCAGGCGGCCGAGGTGAGGCTCCTCGACCTAATCTAGACACCCCGAACGGTCCTTGGCCGGAAAGCCCCAAGGGTTGATCGTCTGGCAGACGAAGGCGCGGTAGGGATCGCATCGGCCTTCAGCTCCGCTATGGTGATCACCTCGTCGACAATCCCCGGCAGCTCCAACCCGGTCTTCGAGCCGTCGATCTGCGACTGGGAAACCTTGCGATTGAAGTCGTCGAGCTTCTCGTCGAGGACTCCGACGAACCAGACGTTCTTCGCCCGCGTGTGCTGCAGGTGCGTCAGCCAACCGATCATCTCGCGGCCGTGCAGCCCGTAGGCCCCGCGCACATCCGGCTTGCCGGTCTTCTCTGACAGCGCCTCGGGCTGGCCCTTGCACCAGCCGAAGCACAGCCGCCCCGCCACGGTGATTGAGTCCACGAAGATCGTGTCGTAGCGGTCGAGCGCGGCCGGATCGCCGAAGCGGTCGCAGACCGCTGTGTAGTGCGCTGGGCTGTAGGGCTGCTCGTCGCGCAGCGCCGGGTTGGGCCCGCCGATGAACACCGCGAAATCCCGGCATTCCGTCCAGGTTCGCGGCCGGATGCTGTCCCCCGCCCAGCCCTTGATGGGGAGATCGCCCGCCTCGAGGTCCATGAACAGTGTGGTCGATGCGTTCAGCGTCCAGAGGAGCGAGGTCTTCCCGATGCCGGACTTGCCGAAGATGCAGCCCTTGATGCCCCGCGGCTCGGCCAGCCGCTGGTCGGCGCTGATGATCGGGAGGTTCATTGATCGTCCCCCTGCGGGACGATCTCGATCTTCAGCGTGCCGGGCCGGACGTCGTAGGCATAGGCTCCCGCCGACACGCAAGGCCACTCTCACATGCGCGGCGGCCAGGTGAGGTTGCGAAGTTGGACTGCGTTTTTCCGGAAGACTGCACAGGTAAGTGGCGCGACGGATAGTCTTCCGGCCCGGCTGATAGAGGGGCCTGTCAGCATCTGGATCTGTCTAAGCGCTTGCTGCAAAACGGAAACTTCGCCACTGGTAGCGGGCGCGGCGGCTAAACCGTAACCCCGCTGCTTCGCGACCTTTGATACTGTTCGATTTCGGTTCCTTTTCGTAGCTTGACCCTGAAATCGAAGTGTTCAGCAGGCAGGGGATTAACCCACGCAACTTCAGTGGCTTGTCAAGAATTCACCAAAACCGCGCAGTCATCAGGTCCGGAGAATATCGGCCCTGAGAGACCGCTTCCGGGCCACTTGGCGCCGTGGCCGGTGCTCAGCCCCACCCGCATAACTTTCGAATACAACGAGAAAATCCGGCCGCAGCCGGATCGGGAGAACGCTTTCGCGAGGGCAAGTGGCGGAGCGAGAGGGCCTGATGTCGAACCTTCTCCAGTTCTGGCACTCGCACATTAGCCTGTTCCAGAAAGTGCACTGATATCTCTTCGAACGCTGAGGAACATCTTCACCGTTCATAAAAAACTAACATGTGGTCTGGGAGTTGGGCTGCTGAAAATCAAGGCACGTTCTGCGCCTCAACCCCTTTGCTGATTGACAGGTATCTTCTTGCGGCCTTAGCGTGTGAGATGTGCTAGGCAAATGCGCCGTCACGCACAGATCTGACGACATTGACATAACGGCAACTCCGCCCTGGGCACTCGCTGCCTCAGGGCTGTTTTCACGTGGACATGAACTTGGAACGCATCTCGCTTCAGATCGGCCTGCTGTTCTCGATCGAGGGACCTTACGCTGCAGTCGCCCAAGCACTTCGAAATGGGGCAGTTTTGGCGTGCCGAGAGGTAAACGAGGATCAATCGTTGCACCTGCAGCTAGAGCCTTTCCACGTAAACCCTCGCGGGCAGTTGGACAATTACCGCAGCGGAATTCAATCCATGCTGAATCGGGGGATCACCCATGTCTGCGGTTGCTATACCTCCTCCAGCCGCAAGGAAGTGCTGCCAATCGTAGAGAAGCACGATGCGCTGCTGTGGTATCCCAGCCATTACGAAGGTTTCGAAACCTCACAGAACGTAATCTACACCGGTTCCTCTCCAAATCAGCATCTGACCCCGCTTATTGGATTTTTGTTCAAAGAATACGGAAGAACGGCCTATTGCATTGGGTCCAATTATATCTGGGCTTGGGAAAGCAACCGCGTCTTTCGTGAAGGCATCACCTGTTTAGGAGGCCAGATTGCAGCCGAACGCTACGTCCCCGTAGGCGAAACTGACTTAGATCAGTATGTGCGCGAGATCTTGGAGCTGCGTCCCAATTACATTTTTAATTCTCTGATCGGGTCATCATCTTATGAGTTTCTGCGGCGCCTGCGCCGGGCCAGCGTTGCTGCTGGGATTGACCAGCCGCGGGACATGCCGGTGGCAAGCTGCACGTTGTCCGAACCGGAATTGCACGCTATTGGCGCCCATGCGGCGAACGGACAGATCACCTCCAGCGTCTATTTCTCGTCGATTCAGACGACACGCAATGTCGACTTCGTTGCCGCCTATCGCCGTGCTTTTCCGGATGGACCGGCCGTCTGCGCAGATGCGGAGTCCAGCTACATTGCCATCCACCTGCTGGCACGCGCTGTAGCTCGGGCAGGAAGCGGAGACATTGCAGGGGTTCGCGCCGCCGTAACCGCTTGCCGATTCGACGCACCGCAGGGGCCAGTAAAAATCGACCCAGAGACCATGCACGCCTGCCTGACGCCACATATCGGTGTCTCCCGTGCAGACTACGAATTTGATGTGCTGACTGAAGGTCCCGGCCCGGTGCAGCCAGACCCCTATCTAGTGCGGTGGTCGCGCACCATGGAACCACCTTCCCTACCCTCGCAAATGAGGATCGTGAAATGAAACAACCCCGCATGATGCAGAACTTCCGCGATTTCCGGGCCGCGATTGTGACCTCGGACAGCCGCACTGTGAGCACGCTGCAAACGGTGCTTCCGCGTCTTGGATTGAGGGTTGACGCGATCAGCCAAACCCTTCCTGCAGAGCTGGCGCCAGGTCCGCGTGTCGTCTTCATTGACGGTGACATGGCGTTACCTCCTGCCAGCGAAGGACTCGAGATACCGGTGGACTGTGCTGTAGTGGGCCTTGTCGGATCTGAAGCTCCCAGCCGTCTGCGCGGGATGGTCAGCTTGGGTGCACAGGCCTTCCTAACCAAGCCGGTGCACAGCGGAGCGGTCTTTTCGGCGCTGTTCCTAGCGGTCAATTCTTTTAATCGCATTATGTCAATGCAGACACAGATTGAAGATCTGAAGCAGCGCCGCAAGGGCCGCGCCCACGTTCTGCACGCCGTGACCGACATGGTACTGCGCGACGGCATCGACCCGGACCAAGCCTATGACCGCCTGCGCCGCGGCGCTATGCATGCCCGACAAAGCGTCGAGGACTTCTGCGAGTCCTTGCGCGGATCGAAACGCAAAGAGGACGAAGAAGCCTCGCCCCACGAGGAAAAACGACGCTGGGCCTAACACCCGCGTCACAAACAAGGAGTTGTAAATGTCGAAAACATCAAGAAGCGCCGCTTCGGCGCTCGGAATCCTGTTGCTTGCAGGTCCCGCATTCGGACAGGAAGCCGAACCGATCAAGCTGGGCGTCCTAGAGGACCAGTCCGGTGATTTCGCCCTTGCCACTATCGGCAAGGTGCATGCGATCCAGCTTGCGACCGAGGAAATCAACGCCGCCGGCGGTATCGATGGCCGCCCGCTGGAACTGGTCGAATACGATACCCAGTCCGACAACACCCGCTACCAGGAATTTATGCGCCGCGTGTTGCAGCGCGACAAGGTGGACGCCGTTTTCGCAGGCTTTTCCTCGGCCTCTCGCGAAGCCTATCGCCCCATCGTCAACCAGTTCGACGGGCTCGCCTTCTACAACAACCAGTATGAAGGCGGGGTTTGCGATGCAAACATGATCGTGACGGGCGCCGTTCCGGAACAGCAGTTCTCGACCCTGCTGCCCTACATGATTGAGAAATACGGACCCAACGTCTACACGATCGCGGCCGACTACAACTTCGGCCAGATCTCGGCCGAATGGGTGCGCAACATCGTCGCAGAAAGTGGCGGCACCATGGTGGGCGAGGAGTTCATCCCCTTGGGCGTGTCGCAGTTTTCGCAGACGATCCAGAACATCCAGGGCGCGAAGCCCGATTTCGTGGTGACGCTGCTGGTGGGCACTGCGCAGGCGTCCTATTACGAACAGGCGGGCGCCGCGAGCCTGAACTTGCCGATGGCATCTTCGGTTAACGTGGGACAGGGCTATGAACACAAGCGCTTCACGCCACCCAGCCTCAAGGACATGTACGCAACCGTGAACTATGTCGAAGAAATCGACAGCCCGGCCAGCAACGAATTCGTTGAGAAGTTCCGCGCGAAGTTCCCAAATGAACCCTATATCAACCAGGAAGCCAGCAACTCGTACACTGCGGTTTATCTCTACAAGCAACTGGTTGAGCGTGCGAAGTCGACCGAGCTGGCAGAAATCCGCAAGGTTATTGCCGAAGGTGATGTTTGCGTGGATGGGCCTGGCGGCGAAATGTGCATCGACCCGAAAAGCCAGCATGTCTCCCACACGATCCATCTGGCCCATGTCACTGATGACCACTCAGTCGAGTTTCCGACCAAGTGGGACGCGATCCAGCCTTATTGGCTCGGCGAGGCGGGCTGCGATCTGACTGTCAGCGATCCAAGCGAACAGTACACTCCGTCGAACCCGCCGCCGGCAAACGGCTGATCCCTGTCCTGTCCGGGCGGCCCCGCCCGCCCGGACGCCACCAAGATCAAAGGGGCCGCCTTGTGGACATCTTCAATCTGATCTTTAGTTTTCTGTACCAGTTCGGCGATGCTTTCGCTTTTCTGGTGCTCAGCGCCTGCGGGCTGGCCGTCATCTTCGGCATGATGGGCGTTATCAACCTTGCCCATGGTGAGTTCATCATGTGCGGGGCCTATGTCTCGACCAGCGCAGTCCATGCAGATCTGCCCCTGCCGCTCGCGATCATCACTGGTGCGGTTGCCGCAGGCATCGCGGGCATGATCATCGAACTGGTCGTGATCCGCCCTCTGTATCAGCGCCCTCTGGACACCATCGTCGCAACTTGGGGCATCTCCATGATAGTGACCCAAGGGACGTTGATCGTCCTCGGCCCCAGCATGCAGGGCGTGGGCACCCCCTTCGGCAGCTTCACGATGGCCGGCTATTCCTATTCTGTCTACCGCGTCATCCTGATGATCGCTGCCGTGGGTACACTGCTCCTGTTGTGGCTGATGTTCACCCGCACGCGGTTTGGCCTTCTGTCGCGCGCTACTATCCAAGTCCCTCATGTGGCCGAGGCTATGGGCGTCAACACCAACCTGATTTACAGCTTTACCTTCGGCCTCGGCGCAGGGTTGGCGGGCCTAGCAGGCGGACTTTACGCCCCAACGATGACGCTGGTGCCTACCATGGGCGCATCCTTCATGGTCGAGGCCTTTGTCACCGTCGTCGTCGGCGGAGCTGACATTTTCCTAGGCACGGCGCCCGCCGCCGCCATCCTTGGCATCATCAAGGCTGCGCTAACCGGCTGGCAGGGACAGCTTGCTGGGCAGATTGGTCTGCTAATCGCCGTCATCATCGTCATTCGCATCCTGCCCCGCGGGATCAGCGGCAAAATCCTGAAAGAAAGGGCCTGAGAATGGCCAATCACTCCCGGTTGCGCGCAACCTTGCGCCTGATTGAAGGGCCGCAGACCATCGGGCGCGGCCCTAAATTTTGGACCGGCTTTGCCATCGTCCTGGCCTGCGCCTGCGCCTATCCGATATTTTCCGACAGCTACGACGTCGGCAACAACGTCTACTTCTTCAACTGGCTGTTCATGGCCATGGGCCTCTCACTGATCTGGGGATATGGAGGGTCGCTGAGCTTCGGGCAGACGGCGTTCTTCGGCATTGCGGGCTATTGCTATGGCGTCCTGACGATCAACCTTGGTGATGCCTACGGACTGACGCTGCTTTCAGCCCTGATGGCCGTCGGCTTCAGTGCACTCTTCGCTGCTGTACTGGGGTATTTCCTGTTTTTTGGGCGCATCAACGGCGTGTTTCTTGGCATCGTGTCCCTGTCTGTGACTTTGGTCCTGGAGCGCTTCATGGCGCAAACGGCCGGCCCACAGTGGGCCATCGGCTCGGCCCGGCTGAATGGATTTAACGGCATGGGCGGTATGCCCTCGCTGACGATCCCTTGGCCGGGCGGAAGCATCGCGCTGTTTCCGGACCTGCCGCTGTACTACCTGACGCTTACGCTTATCGTCGTGGTTTATTTGGCCCTGCGCATACTGGTCAACTCGCGCTTCGGCAACGTTCTCGTCGCCATTCGGGAAAATCCTCAGCGGGCAGAGATGTTGGGTTACGACATACGTAAGTTTCAGCTAGGTGGGTTTGTGATCGGATCAGCCTTGGCAGGGCTTTCAGGGGTGCTTTACACGTCCTGGGGGAACTACATCACGCCTGCCTCGATGGGGATGACCGCCGCCGCCCTGCCCATTGTATGGGTCGCAGTCGGGGGGCGCAGCGACCTGACTACGACGCTTGTAGGCACCCTGGCGGTGCTGATCGTGTTCCAGATGCTGACGATCCACGGTAGCCAGTATGCCCTCGTTGTCATGGGTCTCCTGCTGGTTGTGACCGTGATGGTTGCTCCACGGGGCATCGTGATGGCCATCGTTGACGCCTCAGGCCGCCTGTTTCGACGGAAGGAGCCGCGCTGATGGCCATCCTAGAAACCCGCAAGCTGAGCAAGCATTTTGGCGGCCTGCATGTCACCGGCAATGTCGATTTCACCGTCCAAACCGGTGAGATGCATTGCCTGATCGGCCCGAACGGCGCGGGCAAGAGCACTTTCTTCCGCCTCATCCTGGGCGAGCATCAGCCCGACAGCGGACAGATCCTGTTCTCTAACGAGGACATCACTCGCACCAAGTCTTTCCAGCGCATCCGCAAGGGCATCAGCGTCAAGTTCCAGGTGCCTGGCATTTTCAAGGAGCTCAGCACTCGCCAGAACCTTGTCATTGCCCTGCAGCACCATGTCCCAGCTGGCAATCTTACCGAGGAGGTCGACAGGCTGCTAGAGTTTCTAAAGCTGTCGCAGGATCACGCGCAACCTGCTGGCAACCTCAGCCACGGCCAGAAGCAGTGGCTCGAGATCGGGATGGCAATTGCACTGAAACCACGTCTGCTGTTGCTTGACGAACCTACTGCAGGGATGACGCCCGACGAAACACATGCCACGGGCGAGATGCTGCATCGGCTGAACGCCGAAGGTATGACGGTTCTGGCAGTCGAGCATGACATGGCGTTCGTGCGCCAGATCGCTCACCGGGTGACCGTGCTGCATCTGGGCAAGGTCTTTGCGCAGGGCAGTATCGACGACATCACCGCCGATCCTCGTGTCGCTAAGATCTATCTGGGAGAGGTCGATGCCTGAACCCCTTCTACAAACATCTGAACTTAACGGCGGATATGGCGGCAAGCCAGTTCTGCAAGGCGTCGATATCGACGTGAACGAGGGCGAGATTGTCGCCATCATTGGCCGCAATGGCGTGGGCAAGTCCACGCTGATGAAGACGCTGATCGGGCTCTTGCCAACCCAGCGTGGGTCAATCCGGGTGAGGGGCCAGCAAGTCGACAGCCTATCGGCGCATCGACGCGCACGCCTTGGCATTGGTTATGTCCCGCAGGGGCGCGATGTCTTCCCGCGCATGACCGTGCTGGAGAACCTGATGGTAGGCCAGTCGATCTCAGGCAGGAAGCTGGATGGCAAGCTCGAGGAGGTCTATCACTACTTCCCGATCCTTCACGAGCGGGCCAGCCAACGTGCCGGCACCCTATCAGGCGGCCAACAGCAACAGCTTGCTATTGGTCGTGTGCTGATGGGTGGGCCCTCGCTGGTCCTGCTGGACGAGCCCTCGGAAGGCATTCAGCCAAACATCGTCCAGTCGATCGCCCGGATCATGGTGGACCTGAACGCAACCTCCGGCCTCGGCGTCATCTTCGTCGAACAGAACATCGACATGATCCGCGCCATGGCGCAGCGCTGCTACGTCATGGACAAAGGACGCATCACCGCCGCACTGACCCGTGCTGACCTGGACGATCAAGACCTCATCCGCAGCTATCTGTCCGTCTGACCCTTACCCAAGAAAGGTATTCACATGAGCTGGTTCAAAGACTCCATCATGGCCCGCAAGGCCGTCGCCAAGGGCGAGGCACGGGCTGAAGCATCGCTGACCGAGGCCCAGCAGGGCAGCTATCATTACGTCTATAGTGCAGCGATCCCGCCGGCGCTGAAGATCGACCCTGGTACGGTACTGACCTGCGAGACCCATGATGCTTTCGAGGGCGCAATCACCTCGGAATCCGACAAACCGACGGAAAAGCTGAACTTCCCGTTCCTCAATCCCCAGAACGGACCGGTTTGGATCAACGGTGCGGAAAAAGGAGACACCATAGCCGTTCATATCGACAGCATCGTCCCACGTGGACTCCAGCCCCGCGGCACGACCGTCATCATGCCCGAGTTCGGCGGCTTGGTGCCTACGGCCGACACCGCTCTGCTGACGGCGCCCCTGCCTGAACGCGTGCGGAAGCTGCACGTTACTGCCGAGGACGGCACCGTTTGGAACGAGCGGATTACCCTGCCCTACGAGCCCTTCATCGGTACCATCGGTACTGCCCCGCAGATTGAGGCCATCTCATCGCTGGTGCCAGATTATTACGGCGGAAACATGGACCTGCCGGACGTCGCACCTGGCGCGGTCGTTTATCTGCCCGTCCAGACCGAGGGCGGGTTCCTGTTTCTGGGCGATTGCCATGCAGCGCAGGGGGACGGCGAGCTGTGCGGCGTTGCGATTGAACATCCGACCGTCACCACCGTCCGCGTTGACTTGATCAAGGGCTGGACGATCAAGACACCGCGACTTGAGAACGAAAAGTTTTACATGACCATTGGTTCCTCGCGCCCCATGGAAGATGCCGCACGTGGCGCCTACCGCGAGTTGATCCGGTGGATGGCCGCCGATTTCGGCTTCGACGAGATCGACGCCTACATGCTGCTGACCCAGTGCGGCCGCATCCGACTGGGCAACATGGTGGACCCGAAATACACGGTCGGCGCATCAGTCCTGAAATCCATTGTCGGGACTGCCCGATGAAGGACATGCTTCCCCTGTTGGGTGATCTAACCGTCGCCGGGATCCGCGACGGCCTGGCCTCCGGAGCTTTTACCTCCGAGGCACTGACCCTGGCCGCTCTCGCCCAGGTGCAGGCAACGAACGACACCTATAACGCGATTATCTTCGAGAACGACGCGGCGCTGGAAACGGCCCGCGACATAGACCGCCGTATCGCCGCAGGCGAGCCTGTGGGTGCCTTGGCGGGTGTTCCCGTTGTGGTCAAGGACCCGATGGATATGGTGGGCTTTCCGTCCACCGCAGGCTGGCGGCTTCTCAATTCTGCCACCGGCGGCGTCGATCTGATGCCTCAGCGCGACAGCCCTGTGGTGGCGCGAATGCGCGACGCCGATGCTGTCATCATCGGCAAGACCAACGTGCCGATCCTTAGCTGGACGGGAACCCATGCCAATGACAGTTGGGCCGGACCGACGACCAACCCGGCCGCACCTGACCGGGTGCCGGGAGGTTCCAGTGCAGGCTCTGCAGCAGCGGTCGCAGCCCATATGGCGGTAATCGGCCTAGCCGAGGAAACAGGTGGTTCCATCCAGAACCCGGCCTCGGCGCAGGATCTGGTGGGCATAAAGCCAACGATTGGGCTTGTGCCCAATGCAGGCGTTGTACCGCTGTCGGGCTATCGCGACGTTGTCGGGCCCGTTGCGCGAACGGTTGCAGACGCTGCCGAATGCCTCACCCTGCTGGCGGGCTTCACCACCGAAGATCCGAAGACACTGGCATCTATCGGCAAGATCCCGGCAGGAGGCTATGCGGCGGGGTTGTCCGCCGACGGACTGCGCGGCAAGCGACTCGGGCTTTATGGTCGGGGCTGGCGGTGGGACGCACTGTCGGACGAGGCCAAGCAGCTTTACGAACGTGCCAAGGCCGAGCTGACGGCCGCGGGCGCGATCTTGATCGCGGATCCCTTCGCCAGCACCGATTTTGCCAGCCTGCGCCAAATCACTCCGGGAACGCCGTTCTTCGACGGGCGGGGGCTAGAGTCGCTGCCCTATGACATGACCTGCTATCTGCGCCGCCTTGGCCCCTACGCCGCGCTAAAATCGTGGCATGATTTCGTCGCGGCAACCGAGACCGAGGATGTTCTGGCGAAGGGCGCGATTCTTGGCTATCTGCACGAACTTCCCGATTTCGCTCCCTGCCTTGCCGATCCCGAAACGCCTCCTGCCCTCCCTGCCTTTACGGAACTGAAGCGACGCTATCTCGAACTGCTCGATCAGGTCTTCGCTAAACACGCCCTAGATGGGCTGGTTTATCCGCAGATGCTGAACGAATTGCCCAAACTGCATTCTGGGGAAGCGATCCGCGAAACCACCGTGGGCGAGCTGAACATCGCCGGAATTCCAGGCATCACCGTTCCTGCCGGATATTACGCTTCAGGCGCACCCTTCGGCCTGATCTTCCTCGGCCTGCAATGGTCCGAGGCAGAACTGCTGAACCAAGCATATGCATACGAACAGGCAACCCGGCACCGCAGGCCTGCTGTCTGATCCAAGAGGGAGGCAAAACACTAAAGGCGAAAGAACTCGCCGCCTTGGAAAAAAAGGTTTTGTACAAGTCTACTTTGCTAATCGGACCGCCTCTCTGACGGCGTCTGCCGCTAAGCCCTTGCCCTTCTGGGTCCTTCCTAGAGCGCTTCATATGCGGTAGGCGTTGTCGCGCACGAACTACAGTCTGAGGAAGAAAATCGGGGTTCGCACCTGAGGTTCGCAGTTCGCGCCCGTTGTTCAAGTTCATCAAGCTGTCGAAGGATCATGCCTGCCCGCAGTAGCTATTCTGCACAGGATTTTGGGTCAGCATCGGAGGAGCACTACAGCAGGAGCATCCTGATTAGATTATTTTGGATAGCTGGGATTTGGATTGATGGATCTAGGGTCCGTGAACATTCACCGTGAGGCGGTGATGGTTGCAGCGAGATGCCAGTTGGCGGCGTACCTGCAAGCGGTTTTTTGTAACGCGTCGCAACGGCTCGGAACTCCTTTATTTTCGCGAAGACGTTCTCGACCATGTGCCGCCACTTGTAGGCGTGTTTATCGTAGTCACGCTTGATCGTGTGGTTGGCTTTTGACGGGATAACGGCGCTGGCATGCCGCGCGTCTCGTTCCGCGAGCAGCCAATCGGCATCAAACGCCTTGTCCGCCAGAAGAGCGTCGAAGACGACGTCCTCGGTCAGCGGTGCAACGCCTTTCAAGTCGTGAGCTTGGCGGGGCAGCAAAACAAAATCGAACAGGTTGCCGAGGGCATCGACCAGGGCCACGATCTTCGTGGTCAGTCCGCCGCGCGAGCGTCCGATGGCCTGAGCCTGAGTCCCCCTTTTGCGCCGCTCGCCTTCTGGTAAGCCTGGACAATGGTGCCGTCGATCAGCGCATATTCGAAATCGGGATTGTCGCGGATCTCTTTAAAGAGGCGCTCGAAAACGCCACCTTTGGCCCATCTGCGAAACCGGCGGAACACGCTGTTCCAGTTCCCGAATGCCGATGGCAGATCACGCCAGGGCAAACCGGTCCGCACCCGCCAGAGAACGGCCTCCAGGAACAACCGGTTATCCCTGGCCGTCGCACCGCTGTCGCTTTTCTTGCCGGGAAGATAGAGTTCAAGACGCGCCCATATATCATTCGTCACCACAAACCGCTGCTCGTCCATTCAGACCTCCATTTGGGAGGCCTGAATCAGAAATCAGATGGCATGTGAACTATGAATGTCCAGGGGCCTAGCTGCCGCGCCTGCCAATTGCAAAATAAAGCGTTTTACCGACACATGCAGGTCAGCGCGCGGTTAACTGGCAACCAGTTAAACAACTGCAGGCAGATTTGTCGGAAAGATGATCTGCATTGGCAGGGGCGCGAGCTTATGCAGGGCGTGCAAATGATCCAGCATGACCTCAAATAAGGACAAGTTGCGCTGCGTCAACACGGCCATCATCAGCCCGTCCAGAAGTAGCCTGCGCGTGTCAGGACCATATCCGTGGCCGATCAGCCGAACCTGACGAGCCCGGTCAGTTCGGTTCAGCGCCATGCCAATACCCTCAGACGATCCTCCGACATTGTAGATGCCGCACAGGTCTGGATAACGCTCTAGAAGGCTTTCCGTCATGCGCATGTTGATCAAGGGATCATCCTGGCCCTCGATAGTGCCACTGAACTCCAACAGTGGATGATCGCGCTGAATCAGCTCCTGAAACCCCAGTTCACGCTCGACATGCGAGCGGTAATGGCGCGTGGCGGCAATGACGGCCAGCTTTCCGCCTTCGGGCGGTGCCGTCGAGGCGAGCAGATAAGCCGCTGTTCGACCTGCCGCCAGATTATCAATCCCAATGAACGCATGTCGTGATGATCCGGAGATGTCACTGATGAGGGTTAAAACCTTCTTTCCGGCGGATGTCAGTTCATCCACTGCATCGCGCACGTCGGGATGATCCACGCCGAACACAGCGATTACCTCCGCCTTCCGCCCCAGACGCAACAGACTGCTGGCGGTCAGGTCCGGGTTCATCGAGTCCAGCAGGTAGGAATGAATTCGGGCACCCCGGTCTCGGATCTGCGCCCATTCCCGCAATTCCTGATTCAGGCTGCGAATGTAAGGGTTGGCTGTGCTCGGCAGCACCACGACAAGGCGCAGGCGCTGTGCGCGTTTCAAACGCTCGATCGTTTCGGACGAAAGATACCCGCATTCCGCAGCGGCCCGCAAGACCCGGTCGGCCGTGGCAGGACGTACGTTGGGACGCCCATGCAGCACACGGTCCACAGTTGCCTCGGATACGGCTGCCAGCGTGGCAACGTCACGGATACCTGCCCTCATTGATCCCTCAAAACCCATCAAGAATGCAACGTTGATTTCATCAAACTCTCGCTTACACTTCTCGTCAATGCGCGAAGGGGGAGCCTTACCGCGTTCGCAAAATCAGGGGGAACACAATGACCAAGACACTCGGCCTTTCGCGCCGCGGGCTTCTGCTGGGCGCAAGCGCAGCCATGTTGGCGACACCGTTCCTGGCAAAAGGCGCGCGCGCAGCCACGACCCTACGCTACGGTCACATGCACACACCCAATTCCATTGCCGGCGAACAAGCGCAATGGTTTGCCGATGCCGTCGCTGAGAAGACAGGCGGCGAGCTTACAATCCAGATTTTCCCCAATTCGCAACTTGGCAAGCTGCAGGAGTTGGCCGAGGCAGTTTCAACTGGATCAATCGCGTTTTCGCACAACACCGCTGGCGCTATCGGATCTCTTTACGCCCCCTTTGCGGCCTTCGACACACCTTATCTGTATCGGGATGTCGACCATCTGATGAAGGTGACGGATGTCGATGGAACCGTCATGCAAGAGCTCAATCAAGGTCTGGCCGATGCGTCAGGAACGCGTGCCCTTTACGCGTTCTACTTCGGCACCCGCAATCTGACAGCAGATCGCGAAGCGAAGACACCGGCAGATCTGGCCGGAGTCAAGATCCGCTCGATCCCCTTCCCAATCTATATGGCCACAGTCGAAGGCCTTGGTGCCGTTCCTGTTCCGGTCGATTGGGCTGAGGTGCCGACGGCGCTGGCAACCGGGGTGGTACATGGGCAAGAAAACCCGATGAATGTCCTGGTGACGGCAAAGCTCTACGAGGTGCAGAGCCACCTGATGCTGACCGGGCACATCACTGCCGCTCAGGTCGTCATGATGAACGATGATGTCTGGAACGGCCTGTCCGATCCCCACAAGGAGGCCGTTGCCGCTGCGGCTGGAGAAACCCGCGCGCGTGCCTCGGACGCCATGCTGGCAGCAGAGGAGAGCGATCTTCAGGCCCTGCGTGACCATGGCATGACTGTTCTGGACGAAGGCAATGGCCTTGACCTCGCCGCCTTCCGTGAGGGTGTTCAAACGCGCATCTCGCGCGAGTTCGATACCGAATACGGTGAACTGTACGCCAAAATCGCCGCAGTCGCTTGATGCCTGACGGATCCCGGACACCGCCGCGCGCGCTGGATCTTGCGACCCGCGGCCTCCTTGTGGCTTCGACCGCGCTTCTGCTGCTGATCATCGCCTTGATCGTGACGCAGATCGCCGCCCGGAACTTCTGGAATGCCGGCCTGCCACGCGCCGAAGAGATCAGCCGCTATGCTGGTGTGCTGATGGTTTACTTCACGGCGCCGGTTTTGGCCCTGCATGGCCTGCATGTGGCGGTGGATGCTTTCACGAACATGTTGCCACGCCTGCCCCGGATGGTCTGCGCCCTGCTGGCCGAGGCTTCCATATTTGCTTTCGCGTCCATCACCCTGTGGGGGGGATGGATTTATCTTGAGCGAGCATGGAAGTTCAAGACGCCTGCACTGGGTATCAGGAACATTTGGCTCTATGGGCCGATCATGCTGTCGCTGGCGCTGCTTGCTGTCATCGCCGCGTGGCGGATTGCAGCAGCACTTTGTTCGACAAAGGCAAGCCAATGACGTTGACCCTGTTGTTGGCATTTGGCGTGCTGCTGATCATTGGCGCACCCATCGCAGTCGCATTGGGGCTCTCTTCTGCCATCACGATCCTGATCCACGATCTTCCGACCAGCGTGCTGCTGCAGCGTGCAGTGGCGTCGATTGACAGTTCTCCCCTGCTGGCGGTGCCCATGTTCATCATGGCTGCCGCCCTGTTGGGCGTTACGGGCGTCACGGCCTACATGTTCGATCTGGTGCGGATGATCGTGGGGCGCGTACGAGGGGGGATGGCTCATGTCAACGTGCTGCTGTCGCTAGTATTCTCTGGCATGTCGGGCGCTGCCTTGGCCGACATCGGTGCTCTGGGCGGCATGCAGGTGCGCGAGATGGAAAAGCAGGGCTACACCCGCCGCTTTGCCGCCGGGCTGACCATTGCTTCTGCGACCATTGGACCTATCTTCCCGCCTTCGATCCCGCTGATCATCTTTGCTGCAGCAGCAGAGGTCTCTCCGGTAAAGCTGCTGTTGGCAGGCATTGTGCCAGCACTTCTGCTGGCCGGGATGCTGATGGCCTACATCGCGTTGGTTGCGCGCGTTCAAAACCTGCCGCGCGACGACGTACGGCCGACACTGCCTGCTTTCGCCCGTCTCGCCGTGATATCCCTCCCGGCACTCCTGACGCCGGTGCTGCTGGTGGGTGGACTGCTGTCGGGTTACTTCGGGCCAACCGAGGCAGCAGGAATCACGGTGGCCTATGCCATCCTGATTGGTGCCTTGGTGTACCGCACGCTGCGCCTGTCGACGCTGATCGCATCTGCGCGCGAGACGGTCTTGGCCACCGCGAACATCCTCTTTGTAGTGGCGGCCGCGGCCGTCTTTGCCTGGGTGCTGACCATGGATCAGGTGCCGATGAAGGCGGGTGCCTGGCTTCTTGGGATCTCTGACAACCCTCTGGTGCTGCTGCTCATCCTGAACGTCGTGCTGCTTGTCGCCGGGATGTTCCTCGAATCCATTGCAGCAATCCTGATCATCGCGCCGATCGTCACGCCTGCGCTGATGCAGGCAGGCGCGCCGCCCGAGCAGATCGGCGTCGTGATGGTGCTGAACCTGATGATCGGCCTGCTGACACCTCCGGTGGGCATGAGCCTCTACATGATGTCGATCACGGTGAAGATGCCGTTTGTCGAAGTCCTGCGCGGTGTCATGCCGTTTTTCATCCCGCTTTTCCTGGCACTGCTGCTGATCACGCTGTTTCCCGGCCTGACTGCATGGCTGCCGACCTATCTGATGGAGTGACCCATGAGCCGCTTTCTTGGCCCCATTCGCCAACTTGGCTTCGTCGTACCCGATATCGAACAGGCCATGGCGCACTGGTCGAACGTCATGGGCGTCGGCCCGTTTTTCTACAACCCACACGTTCCGATCGAGGATTACCGTTTTGACGGGCAAAGTCATCAGCCGCACAATTCGGTCGCGCTGGCGAATGCGGGATATGTGCAGGTCGAACTGATCCAGTGCCGCAACGACGTGCCATCCTGCTACAAGGAATTCACCGATGCGGGCCATCAGGGCCTGCAGCACACAGCCTACTGGACCGAAGACTACGATCGCGACCTCGAGGTCATGCAACAACAAGGTTTTGCCGTCCGCATGTCCGGCAAGGTCGGCGAGAATGGTCGTTTTGCCTACTTCGACCGCGAGGCGCATCCCGGCACCTGCATCGAGCTGTCCGAGGTCAAGGGCCCTAAGGGCCGGATGTTCGACATGATCCGAGCCGCCTCGGACGGCTGGGACGGCACCGCTCCCGTGCGCCCCTTCCCCGACCTGTCGAAGATCTGAACCATGATCCGTGCCACATACCTTGTAGAGACGCCCTGCCCTATTGCCGACGTCGCGGCCATGATGGCGGGCGAACAAAGCGCCGGTACATTTGTGCGTGTCGAAGGCGAAACCGATGAACTTCGTGCGCGCTTCGGTGCGCGGGTCGTGTCGACGGAACAGGTAGGGGAAAGTGCCAGTCCATCGTTGCGCTCCGCCTGGGCTGAGCGAAAGGGCCTGCTCGGCCCGCGCGGGATCTACCGCGTCACCATAGACTATCCCGAAGACAATGTGGGGGTGAACCTTCCCAACCTTGCCGCCGTGGTGGCCGGAAACCTTTATGATCTGGGTGAAGTGACCGGGCTGAAGCTGGTCGATGTCAGGCTGCGCCCGGACTACCGCGACCGCTACGAGCTTCCCTCACTAGGGATCGCCGGTACACGCAAGGCAACCGGTGTGACGGTAAGGCCCATCTTCGGCACCATTATCAAGCCAAATATCGGACTTGCCCCGGACGAGATCGCCGCGCTCGTTTTACGGTTGGCCGAGGCCGGCGCCGATTTCGTGAAAGATGACGAAATCGCTGGCACTCATTCCCATGCACCCGTCGACGCGCGCATCCGGGCCGTCATGGAGGCGGTGCGGCGCCATCGCGACCACACGGGGAAGCTGGTGATGGTAGCCTTCAACATCACCGACGAAACGGATGCCATGCGCCGTCATGCCGACCTGATCGAGGGCGAGGAGGGAAGCTGTGCCATGGTTTCGCTGAACTGGTGCGGCCTGTCCGCTGTCCAGACGCTGCGGCGGCATACGCCGCTGGCAATACACGGCCATCGTAACGGATTCGGCGGAATGGGACGCCACCCGCTGCTGGGCATGGGAGTACAAGCCTATCAGACCCTGTACCGGTTGGCAGGAATCGATCACATGCATGTTCATGGCATGGACGGGAAGTTCGCCGACCTCGAACAGGACGTGACCGAGGCGGCGCGGCATTGTTTGACCCCCTTGTCCCGTCAGGACGAGGTGATGCCGGTATTCTCGTCGGGGCAATGGGCAGGCACGCTGCCGAAGACGCTGGAAGCGGTCGGGTCGAACGACCTGATGTTCCTGTGCGGCGGCGGCATCATGGCCCATCCGGGCGGGCCCGCTGCCGGTCTGGCAAGTCTGCGGCAGGCGCACGAGGCGACGCTCCGGGGACTGCCTCTTGCTGAGGCTTCCGAGATGCCCGAACTGACGCAAGCGCTGGCAAGCTTCGGGACACTCCACGCATGAGCTATATCTTCGTTGCTGATGATTTCACCGGTGCCTCTGACACGCTGGCGACGCTGGCACGCGCGGGCATGCGCACCCGACTGTTTCCGGACGTTCCCCGGGCTGACGAGGTCCGTGAGCTGGATGCCTGGGGCGTAGCGACCGAGGCGCGCTCACTCGACAAGAAAGGCATCACCGCCCTGGCCCGCCGTATAGGCGCCGGCCTTTTCGCGCATCGGCCCGATTTCCTCCACGTCAAGATCTGCTCGACCTTTGACAGCAGCGACACCATCGGCAACATCGCCTTGCTGGTGCGCGGCTTGTCGGATGCCATCGGCGTCCCGGACATTGCAGTCATCGCGGGGCAGCCC
>NZ_JBKGUN010000221.1:0-9090 GCF_046462195.1 Paracoccus sp. (in: a-proteobacteria)
ATCCGTGCGACATCGCCCAGCCGCAGGGGGCGTCCGCCGCCGTCGCTGACCACCATCTGCCGGAACGTGTCGGCCGAGGCGAAACGGGTTTGCGCCAGCACCTGCAGCTGGCGCGCTGCGGTCTCGATCTCGCCTGCCGGCAACTCGATGTTGTTGGCCTCCAGCGCCTGGATGATGTCGCCGGTCGTCATGCCATAGGCGGCCATGCGGGACTGATCCAGCCAGATCCGCATGGCGGGCGCGCGTTCGCCAAAGACAGCGGCATTGGCAACGCCGGGCAGGCGGGCCAGCCGGTCGGTGATGAAGCGGCTGGCATAGTCCGACAGCTGGAGCGGACTCATCGTCGGGCTGGACAGGCTGAGGCGCAGGACCGGGTCGCCCTCGTTGTCGTTCTTGTCCACGCGCGGCTGTCCGGCGCCGTCAGGCAGGTCGTCCACCACGCGGTCCACGGCGTTGCGCACGTCATTGGCCGCGCTGTCAATGTCGCGGCCCGGATCAAAGGTCAGGACCGACCGCATCCGCCCCTGGTTCGAGCTGGTGCGCATCGAGGTCATGCCGGTGATGCCGGCCAAGGCGCCCTCGATCACGGTTGCGACTTGGTTGTCGACCACGTCGGGGGCAGCCCCCGTATAGTTGATCTGCACCGTGATCTCCGCCGCCTCGACCTGCGGCAGTTCCCGGACCGGCAGCCCCGAAATGGCGACAGCGCCGATCAGCACGATCAGCAGGTTCATCACCGTGGCCAGGACCGGTCGGCGCAGCGACAGGTCGGGCAGGCTCATCCGTCGGCCCCTGTCCGGCGCTCGGCTGCGGTCTGCAGGGGCTGGACGCGCGGCTGCGCCTCGACCGAGCTGCCGGGCTGGACACGGTGCAGGTTGGTCACGATGATCTGGGCGCCGATCTCCAGTCCCGAAACGACCTCGATCAGGCCGGCAGTCTGCTCGCCCACGGTGATCTCGACCCTATGCGCCTCGTTGTCGCGTGCGATCAGGGCCAGGTGGCGGTCGCCCTCGACGGTGACCGCGGTTTCGGGAAGGGCCGGGCTGTCACGCTCATCCAGGATCAGTTCGGCCTGCAGGAACATTCCGCCAGCCAGCGCCCGATCCGAATTCGGCACTTCGGCCCGCAGGGCAATCGAGCGGGTGGCCGCATCCACGCGCGTGTCGATGCGGGTGATCCGTCCTTCGAACACCCGGTCGGGCCAGGCGGCCGAATGCAGCCGGACCTGCTGACCCTCGACAATGTGCGGCAAAAGGGTTTCGGAAACGCCGAAATCGACCTCGATCACCGTCAGGTCGTCCAGGGTCGTCACCGGGGTTGTGCTGTCCAGCATCTGCCCCTCGACCAGGTCCGTCAGCCCCAGAACGCCATCAAAGGGGGCACGCACCATGCGGTCGTCCAGCCTGACCTGCGCCAGATCGCGCTCGGCCTCGGCCCGCAGCAGTGTGGCGCGGGCGGTCTGATAGGCGGCGTCCGACGCGCTGCCGCTGCGGTTCAGTTGTTGCTGCCGCTCGAAAGCGGCCTCTGCTTCGGTCAAGGTGGCTTCGGCCGATTTCAGGTCTGCTTCCTCGGCGCGGCTGTCCAGTTCCAGGATCACGTCGCCCCGCGACACCTGCTGGCCGGGGTGGAACGCAAGACGGGTAATGCGTCCGCCGGCCTGCGGCATCAGGTCGATGGCCTGCCGCGCCCGGGCCGTTCCCACCGCGCGCACGCTGTCCGTGAACCGGGCCGCGGTCACGGCGATCGTTTCGACGGGAATGGCCTCGGTTCTGTCGGCGGTTCTTTCGGCGCCGGGATCGGGGGCCGCCAGCAGCCGGTCGGTCAGGTGCAGCCCGGCAAAGGCAGCGCCTGCGATGACGATGGCTCCGGTGGTCGCCTTGACGATGCGCATGTCCTGCCTTTCCGGATGATCCTGCACGACCCGAGGACGCCCTTCGATCAGGTTGTCTGCAGTTTGCGCAGGCAGGGAACAGGTGCAACTGATAATCCCGTGTGCTGTTCCGTCCTGCCCTCCATGGATGCCGGACCCGCGGCGCTAGGCCACACCTGAAAGACGGGCGGCGGCGTATGGGTCGCCTGTGCGGTGAACGCCTTCCTTTGGCTGATGCAGGCTGTCGACCAGCATCTGTCCTGAAACGCGATTTCCGCCGGCTTGCTGACTGCGATAAAGCATCTGACCGGCGCAGGTCAGCCAATCCTCGCCAATGACCGTTGCATTGCAAGGGCCTGTGGCGATGCCGACGCTGACCGTCACCACCTGTCCCAGAGGGGAACGGATGTTCGGGATTGCAGCCGCTTCGATCCGGGAGCGGATGCTTTCGCCGATCCAGGCCGCACTGTCCTGATCGGTGCCCGGCAGGATGCAGACGAACTCCTCCCCCCCATGGCGCAGGCACAGGTCCCCGCTGCGACGCATCGCATCCGACAACAGTGTGCCGATCCGCCGCAGGCAGTCGTTGCCCTCGGCGTGCCCATAGGTGTCGTTCAGCAGCTTGAAATGGTCGATGTCCAGCATGATCACCGACAGCATTCCGTGGATGCGCGAAAGGCGCCGGATTTCCATCGGCAGCTGACGCTCCAGCATCCGTCGGTTGCCCAGACCCGTTAAGGGATCGCGCAGGGCCTGTGCCGCCCGCTGGTCGCGCAGATGTTTGAGCTGGATGTGATTGCCCACTCGCTGGCGCAGAGCAACCAGAGAGAAAGGCTTGGTCATGTAGTCGACGGCGCCTAGGGACAGGCCATGGCTTTCCGCTTCCGGGGCGCCAGGTGCCGTGGTGAAGATCACGGGCACGTCGGCCAGGTCCGGATCTTCCCTGAAGCGCCGGCACAGGACATATCCGTCCATTTCCGGCATGACGACGTCCAGCAGGATCAGATCGGGGCGGGCGGCGCGTGCAAGGCCGACCGCTTGTTCGGCCGAAAGGGAAAAGCAGATCTCGTATTCATCCTCCAGAGCGGCGCAGATGATTTCGATATTGGTCGCTTCGTCGTCGACGATCAGGACGACAGGCTTGTTGGTCATGGCGAAAGCCCTTGTTCAGGGGGCAATACGGCCCCGATCATGTTCAGGTGGATGGATGCCGCTGCGTAATTCAGCTTTTGAAGAGATAGCCACAGGGGATGGCCCGCACGCTCCGAGGCCGGGAGGTGCAGGGTCTGGGCCAGCACGTCGAAATTGTGGCGCGCGGACAGGCTGCGGCGCTTGATCTGGTCGCGCAGGGTGTCGATTGCCCGCCTCCCCCCTGCACTGTCCGGAACACCGGGCTGTCGCTGGGCGGGCAGGGTCAAGCAAAGGGACGCCTCTTCCTGCGGCCCCCGAAGGCTGGCCGCGGCGGAGAAAGGGGGACTTGGCGCAAGGTCCAGACTGTCCAGAAGCATCGGCAAACGGTCCAGCTGTCCGGTGTGAATGCCGTCTTCCAGCTGTTCCGCGATCGAAGCCGACACGCCTTTCGACGTATGTGCCACACGGAATGTGTCATCCAGCCTGCCGGCCCCAACCAGTTCTTCCGAGTTGCGCGATACGGTCACATGACCTTGCGCAATGGAAAGGATCAGGCGGCGCAGCAGATCCGGCTTGCCGTGGACGCGCCGTAGGGCGGAGCCGATGTCGAACGGGGGCAGAAAGACTGGCAGGCAACCCCCTGAGCCCGCGATTGCTGGAACCTCAGCAGAGGCGGCACGCGCGGGGCGAAGCCGCAGCCTTTCGCGCAGGGCATCGATCAGGCGGACGGGATCGACGGGTTTGGCGACATGTGCATCCATCCCTGCCTCGAGGCAGCGCTGCCATTCCTCTTCATGGGCATGGGCCGTCATGGCGATGATCGGCAGGCGCGCCGACCGATGTGTCATTCCGATGATGCGGCTCGCCGTCATACCGTCCATGCGCGGTATCTGCGGATCCATCAGGATCGCCGAATATGTTTCAGGCTGGGCTGCGACCATCTCGCAGGCTTCGGCGCCGTTCAATGCACAATCAACCAGCAGACCCCCGCCTGTCAGCAGGGCCACCCCGATCTCGCGGTTGATGTCGTTGTCTTCCGCGAGCAGGCCGTGCCTTTCGGCGGGCAGCGCAAGGGCGTGGGAGGGTGCTGCCCGGGGGCCGTGATGAGGGATGGCATGGGGGGCAGCCCGGACCAGCGCTTTCGCCAGTTTGCGCGCATTGATCGGCTTTGCCGGGAACTGCCCCACATCTTCACCGGCAGCCTCGCGCATCTGGTCGTCAAGACCATAGGCGGTGGTGACCGCGACAACGGGGGGCGAGGCCGACAACAGGCTGCGCATGGTGCGCAGTGTCTGCAGCCCGTCCCGGCAAGGCCTCTTCCAGTCGATGATGAACAGGTCAAAGCGACAGCCGGCGTTCTGACGCTCGGCCAACAGGGCCAGCGCGTCATCGCCCGATGCGGTCATGTCGACATCCCTCTGCCAGCGCTGCAGGATTTCGCTCAGCATCTGACGAGGGATGGAATTGTCATCGGCCGCCAGGACGCGAAGGCCGCGCAGTGCTGGCGGTGCTGAGGCGGTTTCCGGCGATCCCATCTTCAGCGGCACGCGGAAGGTGAAGGTGCTGCCCTGATCCGGCGGGCTGTCCGCGCGGAACCAGCCGCCCATCTGCTGCACGATCTGCTGGCAGAAGGCCAAGCCCAGCCTGGTGCCCCGAACCGGCGGGTCGTGAAACTGTCGGCCTGGGTAAAGGGCAGGAACAGGCGGGACTGCTGAACGGGCGTCATCCCCAGGCCCGTATCGCCGACGCTGCACTCGATCATGGCAACGCCATCGTTTTCGTTGATCATGCGCGCCTTCAGCGTGATGCGGCCCTCGGTCGTGAACTTGAGGGCATTGCCGAGCAGGTTCAGGACAATCTGGTTCAGCCGCAACTCGTCACCGATCAACACAGCGGGAAGGGTCGCATCCAGCTCGACCTGCAGGTTGAGCCCCTTGGCGCTGATCGTCTTGGCCATCATCTGCACTTGACGCAAAAGCGCGTTGCGCAGATCGAATTCGCGCGTTTCAAGCGTCAGCCTGCCCGCTTCATTCTTGGAAAAACCCACAATATCATTGACCAAACGCAGCAGGGCCATGTCGCCCGAGCCGATCTTGCGGACCTGGTCACCCTGCCGGGGCTCCAGCAGCGGGCGCTGAAGCAGGTGGCAAAAGCCCAAGATGGCGTTGATCGGGGTGCGGATCCCGTAGCTGATATTGGCCAGGAACATGCTCTTGGCCCGCGCCGCTTCCTTAGCGTCCTTTGTGCGCTCTTCCAAGGCAAGGTCTTTGGCCAGAACCCCGTCCTCCATCGCGCTGATGCGGTCAAAGGACCGCGTCATCTTGTTGCAAACCCAGTCCAGGACCACCGTCTGGAAGACGACGATCCCGTCGTGCAGAAGAATCCGCCCGACATGCCCTTCGGTCGAGAAAACGCCGTTGGCCGAAGGCTGGCCGGTGTCAGGTGATGCAGGGTCGTGGTCGTGGTCGCGGCTGCAACGAAAAGGGGGCGCGGGTCGAACCACGCGATGTTCATCACGATCATCGCGAAAACATACATGTGCATGTCCCTCTGCCACGGATGCCCCTCCATCAGCAGCAACGAAGGTTCCGCGACCAAGACCACGGCACCCACATAGCAGCTGATGGGGGCGATGCCGTGCCGGTGCCAGATGATGTGATAAACGGCCGCCAGCGCCGCGGCTGCCAGCAATGCGGTCGGAACGGCGACCCGGCCAATTGCCAAGCTGACCATTCCGATCATCGGAACATGTGCCCAGATCATTGCCAGCAGCAGCCAACTGCAGCGAAGGCGTAGGAAGGCGATCTCCACTGTCCATCGGGCGGGGACCGCGCTTGACGGGCGGCAGCCAAAGCGGCCTGCCGTCGGCAGCACCAGCCAGACCCCCGCCTGCCGGATCCTGTTCGGAAAATAAGGATGGCTTGAGATCGCTATCATGGCCCCCGGCACTGCGCCAAAGGCCGTAACGCCGCCCCCTGCGCGACAAGCCGTTTCAAACACGTCGATCGGGGATAGAAACGGCCGCGTGACGACAAGATACTGGTCGGCGAATGCGCCGGAGCCGAGCCGCAGGACCACAAGCATCATCAGCGTGGCCAATTTCGGAAGAGCCGCAGGCCAAAGGCCGCCGGGGGCGTCCCGGTCTTGCGCTGCAGCCTGTCGGCGCAGGGCTGTGTCCGATCTTGTCCAGCCAGCCATGCCGTGATCCATTGGTTGCGTTTCCCGGACAGGATACACAACCCGGAGCCGCCCCGTCCTAGGGTCGCTCCAATTCGAAACGTTCGAGGTTTAGGCGTTTTGCCGACGGCCGCAGCGAGGCCCGGGATCTTCCTAGCCGAAGACTTCGGGCTGATCGATCCGCAGGCGATCGAGGATCTGGCGGATATGGCTCAGATGATGGCGGACGGCCGCAACGGCGGCCTCGGTGTCGCGCGCACGCAGGGCGGCCAGAATTTCCCGGTGTTCGATATAGGCCATCGATGCGCCATAAGAGAGCGACAGATACCGCGCCCTGTCCATGTGTCCCTTGTTGTCGCGCACCAGCGTCCACACGAACTCCACCCCCGCATGGGCGCAGATGTCATGGTGGAACCTGTCGTCCAGTTCGTGGAACTCCAGCCGCTGATCAGCCTTGCTGGCAGCCTCCTGGCAGTCGATCAGCACATCCAGTGCATCCCAATGTTCAGGCCGCAGGCGCTGGGCGGCCACGCGCATCGTGGCCTCTTCCAAGGCGCTGCGGATGAAATAGGCCTGCATCACCGCGTCTTGTGAAATGGGGGTGACCGTCGTGGCACGCTGCGGCCGGATCTGGATGAAACCCAGTTGCGACAGGCGATAAAAGGCATCCCGCACCGGCTGGCGAGACACGCCCATCTGCGCCGCCACCTCGGCTTCGGACAGTTTCGCGCCGGGGGTCAGCGTCAGGTTCACGACACGGTCATAAAGAACCTCGAAGATCTGGTCCGTCACGGTCCGGGGGCGCGGCTCTTCGAGGGAAGGCAGAGCGTCAAGATCATGCAGGGGCATCACTGGCACTCCGGTTGACCGAACCTGTAAACTAGCATATTAGCTGACTAGCAGGATAGCAAGTGAGTCGGAGGAGGATCGCATGGCGCTGCTGGACGAGGACCGTCTGTTGCCCCTAGAGGGGCGTGCCCGTGATCTGGCGCGGGGCCTTTATAAAGAGATCCGCGACCTGCCGATCCTGAGCCCGCACGGTCATACGGACCCGCGCTGGTTTGCCGAGAACGAAGCGTTTTCCGACCCTGCGCAGCTGTTTGTCACGCCCGACCACTACGTGTTCCGGATGCTGTGTTCGCAGGGCGTGCCCTTGACCGATCTTGGGGTTCCGCGCGTCGATGGCGGGACGACCGAGACCGACGGGCGCACGATCTGGCGGTTGTTTGCCCGGAACTATCACCTGTTGTCGGGAACGCCGTCGCGCCTGTGGCTGGACCACAGCTTCCAGCATGTCTTTGGCATCGACCGGCGCCTGTCCGCGGAAACGGCGGACTGGTATTATGACCACGTCGCAGAATGCCTGGCCCAGCCCGAGTTCCGCCCGCGCGCCCTGTTCGAGCGTTTCAACATCGAAGCGATCGCCACGACCGAGGCCGCGACCGACGATCTGCGCTGGCACAAGATGATCCGCGACAGCGGGTGGAAGGGGCGTGTCCTCACGGCCTATCGCCCCGATGGCGTCATCGACCCCGAGATGGCCGGCTTTGCCGACAATGTCGCGCTGATGGGCGAGCAGACCGGTTTCGACACGACCACCTGGTCGGGATACCTGGATGCCCACCGGGCGCGGCGCGCGTTCTTCATCCAACATGGCGCGACATCCAGCGACCACGGTCATGCCAGCGCCCGCACCGAGGATCTGCCGCAGGACGAGGCGGCGGCGCTCTTCGACAAGGCCCTCCGCGGGCAGTATACGGCCGAAGAGGCCGACGCCTTTCGCGGCCACATGCTGACCGAGATGGCGCGGATGAGCCTGGAGGACGGGCTGGTCATGCAGATCCATCCCGGGTCACGCCGCAACCATTCCGATCAGGTCATGGCGATCCATGGCCGCGACAAGGGTTTCGACATCCCCGGTCGCACCGACTATGTGGCAGCGCTGCGCCCGTTGCTGAACGCGGTGGGCATGCGACCGGACCTGACCGTGATCCTGTTCACGCTGGACGAAACGTCCTATTCCCGCGAACTGGCGCCTTTGGCCGGTGTCTGGCCCTGCCTGCGGCTGGGGCCGCCCTGGTGGTTCCATGACAGCGCGGAAGGGATGCGCCGCTTCCGCGAGATGACGACGGAAACGGCCGGCTTCTACAACACCGTGGGGTTCAATGACGACACCCGCGCCTTCTGCTCGATCCCTGCGCGCCACGATGTCGCGCGGCGGGTGGATTGTTCCTATCTGGCCACGCTTGTTGCAACGGGCCGCCTCGCGGAAGACGAGGCGCCCGGGCTTGCGCGTGACCTGACCTATGGCCTGGCAAAACGGGCCTACAAACTCTGAGCTTGATATTGGGAGGATAAGATGAAGTTCCTGACAACCACGTTTGCCGCGCTGCTGACCTCGGCCAGCTTCGCCGGTGCCTGCGAGATCACGCTGCGCTCGTCCGATACGCATCCTGACGGATATCCGACCGTCGAGGGCGTCAAGGCGATGGCCGAAGAGGTCAAGGAAAAGACCGACGGCCGCATCTGCATCGAGGTCTTCCCGTCGTCCCAGCTGGGCGAGGAAAAGGACACGATCGAGCAAACCCAGTTCGGCGTCATCGACATGGTTCGCGCCAGCTTCGGCTCGTTCAATGACATCGTGCCGGTCACCCAGACCGTGTCGCTGCCCTACCTGTTCAAGTCGGTCGATCACATGCACACCGTCATGGACGGCCCGATCGGCGAGGAAATCGCGGCGGCCTTCGAGGAACGCGACCTGGTGGCGCTGGCCTTTTATGACGGCGGCGCGCGCAGCTTCTACAACTCGCAAAAGCCGATCCAGACGATCGAGGACCTGCAGGGGATGAAGTTCCGCGTGATGCAGAACGACGTCTTCGTGGACATGATGGACGCCCTTGGCGCCAACGCCA
>NZ_JBKGUN010000222.1:0-7672 GCF_046462195.1 Paracoccus sp. (in: a-proteobacteria)
CACAAGAAGCTTCGAAATCCCCTTGCGTCTGGGGCAGTTGCCTATGTTGCAGAACGCGGCGTTGATGCGCTTGGCACCGTCGGGATCAGGTGCGCCTCGTTGTCCATCAGCAGGTTCAGCGGCCCCGGCGCGCGGCGGGATCTCTGGGCCACGCAGGCCTTCTGCCTGCGGCTTGAGCCGTGGAGACGTCCGGTACCGGCCAGCTAAGCCCCGCCATCTCCGGGACGCCGACCGCCATGCCCGCGCCTTGCCGAAGCGGCAGGCCGAAGACCACCTTCACCATCAGGCAGAACGGGATCGCCGCATCGGAAAAACACCGGCGGGCGGTCAGGACAACCCGCCCGGATCGACCTGCCCCGCCCCGGTATGGTCACCGTTTCTGCCCTGCCGGCATCAGGAACCGGATGGCGCGGCCTTTCGCATCGGTCAGAGCATGCGGCGACCTGCGCCGCCTCAGCGCGTCATGGCGAGACCGTGCGTCGTGCGGTAGCGGGCAGGCTCAGGCCTTGGCATGCGAGCACGCTGACCCGACCAGGTGACCGCAGGGATCCTGCGGCAGGACGCGTTCTGCAACAAGGGCGTCATACCTTCGGTGACGGCCTTCGCCAGCACGTTCGCGCACCTATTGTCCGAAGTCCATCTATCGCCCTTGTTCTATGGCCATGCCAAGGTCAGTCTTTGTACACCATAAGGGTCCGCTCTGCACCCTTTGGTCATCACCCCCCGCAACCTCACGGGCTCATTCTCCGACCTTTCCTCTTCGCTGGGTCAATTTTAGCGAGCCCTTCGGCAGCCCCTTTTATCATCTTGACCAGCCCATCTCTTGAAGTTGAGGGTGAACTGAACAACCCGGAAGCGCTTTGTATTGACCGTGCCCACCTCGAGGGCGATGCAAAGCAGCGGGCTGTCTTGCGCATCCCTCCCGGCGTGCAGCCTGGTGTTCAGCCCGCCCTTTGCTCATCCGAGGAGGCGGCCGCGCCTGTCATGGGCGCGCTTTTTTCCCCCGCAGGCCTGAAGCCGTGCGTCCATGAAAGTTCTCCAAAGGCGCGGCTCCCCAGGCTCTAGCTTCACCACCTCGTCCAGTTCGCGGCGCCCTTTACCCGCCAGTGCGGAAAGTTGGACAGGAGGAATTGCTGCGGGACCTGAGCGGGCAGTCTGTCATTCGCGCTGCAACTTATACCGGAGGGAGAACCGGTGTTTGGCCTCGGCAGAGTCCCTCATACGAAGTGATTCTTTCACGACAGGACTTGCGCCATGCTGCACAAGGTCAGTTGGAGCTCGGACTGTTAGGCAGTAGACGCCGGTCTTCTGGTGCTTGCTCGGGCTTGGCATTCGGAGAGTTATGTACACCACCGAGAGAGCTTCAAGCCCTTGAAGTGCCACAAGCTCTTCAAAATTCTCAGTAAAAACTGGTGCTGTGAGAGAGGATTGAACTCTCGACCTCTCCCTTACCAAGGGAGTGCTCTACCACTGAGCTACCACAGCGCCGGTGGAGGGGCGTTTAGACAATGCCCGGGCCCCGCGCAAGGGGGGTCGTGCGGATTTTCCGGATTTCGCCGATTGGCACGCTGGAATGCGTGCGTTTGCTGGACGACAGGACGTCGCGAGGTTAACAGGGACGCCATGACCGACCGACGCGATGACAAACCCAAGCCCGATAGCCGCGAGGAGCGGCTCCGTCAGGCGCTGCGTGCGAATCTGGCGCGGCGCAAGGCGCAGGCAAGGGCGCGGGCGGTGGGGCATGACAACAACGACAAGACCGTCCCGGATGCGGATGGCGATGCAGGCAAGGACAGTTGATGGACCAGATCATCGTCGAGGGGAACGGCCCTCTGAAAGGGGAAATCCCCATCGCCGGCGCCAAGAACGCGTGTCTGACGCTGATGCCCGCCACGCTGCTCACGGATCAGCCATTGACGCTGACCAATGCGCCGCGCTTGTCGGACATCCGCACCATGACCGCCCTCTTGGGATCCTTGGGGGCCGAAGTCGCGTCCCTGCAGGAGGGACAGGTCCTGGCGCTGTCCAGCCATGCCCTGACCAGCCACCGGGCCGATTACGACATCGTGCGCAAGATGCGTGCCTCGATCCTGGTGCTGGGGCCGCTTCTGGCACGTGACGGGCTGGCCGAGGTGTCTCTGCCCGGGGGCTGCGCGATCGGGGCGCGTCCTGTTGACCTGCACCTGCGCGCGCTGGAGGCCATGGGCGCCAGCTTGGACCTGCGTGACGGTTATGTTCATGCCAAGGCGCCGGTCGGTGGCCTGCAGGGGGCGGTCTTCGAATTCCCGATCGTGTCGGTCGGCGCGACTGAGAACGCATTGATGGCGGCAACTCTTGCCCGCGGGACAACCGTTCTGAAAAACGCCGCGCGCGAACCCGAGATCGTCGATCTGGCCCGTTGTCTTCGCGCGATGGGTGCACAGATCGAAGGCGAGGGCACCGGAACCATCACTATCCAGGGCGTCGACGCGCTGCATGGTGCGACGCATCCGGTGGTGACCGACCGGATCGAACTTGGAACCTATATGCTGGCACCCGCCATGTGCGGAGGCGAGGTTGAATTGCTGGGTGGCCGGATCGAGCTGCTGTCCGCCTTTTGCGAAAAACTGGACGAGGCAGGCATCAGCGTCGAGGAAACCGCGCGTGGTCTCAAGGTTGCCCGCAAGAACGGGCGTGTGAAGGCCGTGAATGTCACGACCGAGCCCTTCCCCGGCTTTCCCACCGACCTGCAGGCGCAGTTCATGGCATTGATGTGTCTGGCCGACGGCACAAGCGTGCTGGAGGAGACGATCTTCGAGAACCGCTTCATGCACGCCCCGGAGCTGACCCGGATGGGTGCGCGGATCGAAGTTCACGGCGGCCATGCTACCGTACGGGGGGTGGAGACGCTGCGGGGCGCGCCTGTGATGGCGACGGACCTGCGCGCCTCGGTCAGCCTGATTCTGGCAGGCATGGCGGCCGAAGGCTCGACCATGGTCAGCCGTGTCTATCATCTGGATCGCGGCTACGAACACGTGGTCCGCAAGCTGCGCAGCGTTGGCGCGCATATCGAACGCGTGAAGGAGGAATGACCATGGCCGAAGACGCCCGTTTCAGCGATGCCGACCCCCGTCCTCTGGCCCTGAGGGCCGAGGACGAGGTCGATCTGCGTATTCTGTCCGCACTTGTGCAGGACGCGGTACTGACGGGGGCGGACATCAGCCATGACACCAAGGCCCGGCGCCTGGCCTTGCTGATCACGCGCTTTCGGTGGGAGGATGCCGACGCCGCCCGCACCGAAGGCCGAGAATTCGAGCGCGTCCGATCGGTTCTTGTCATCGGTGACGTGACACGGGTTGTCAGCGACGGTGTGGGGCGTGATGTGGATACGGTTCTGTCACTGCTGGCAATCCGTTGGCAGCCGGGAGAGGATGGAACGGGTCGCCTGTTGCTGGATTTCGCGGGTGATGGCACCATCCTGGCCGAGGTCGAATGCATCAATCTCGACCTGCGGGACGTGACACGGCCGCATCATGCCGTATCTGGCAAGGTGCCCCAGCATCCGGAGTGAGTTTCGGCCGCAACTATTCAAACATGGCGGCTGAGCCTTGCGCGCGCCTCCGAATGGCGGAGCAACTGCGCAAGGCGCCGCTGGCCTTTGACGCCACATTTGTGGAATGGCAAAACAGTCTGCTGGCCAATCTTGGCGCGCGGCTGATCAGGGTGACGATCTTCGCTGCGGGCAATCAGGTCAAGTACTCTTGGCCATAGCCAGTGCAAGGTGGCTTGAATGCCCGCGATCCGTCATGCGCTTGGCTAATGTCGTCTTCACCGAGCCCGCAGCGTGCGGCCAAGGCAAAGTGCAGGGTGCAGGCGGAATGGCGCGGCGGCGGGTCGGGGTTCATGTCATTGCCTCGGATGATCCGGCAATCGCCCTTGATCGCCGGATTTGGGAGCCGCGGACGACAGGGGCTGACGAACACCCGCGGCATCCGGCCGATCGAAATGCTGATGCCGCTGTCGGCTGACCTCTGCGGTTCCGGCGCTTGAGCCGCAGCGGATCAGGCGCTACCAAGGCGCGATCTTCCAAGGGGAAAACAGCATGCCGGTCTTTCTGAACACAAGTGACGCCGACTTCGAGACCGGGTTCCAGCACATGCTGTCGGCCAAGCGCGAGGATTCGACCGATGTGAACGATGCGGTGACCGCGATCATCGCCGATGTGCGCGCGCGGGGCGATCTGGCGCTGTGCGAACTGACTGCCCGCTTCGACCGGCTGGAACTGACGCCTGCAACGCTGCGCTTTTCGCCCGAGGAAATCGAGGCCGAGGTCGCCCGGGTCGGTCCCGAGGACCGTACGGCCCTTGCCCTGGCGGCCGAACGGATCCGCGCCTATCACAGCCGGCAGATACCCGACGATGCCAACTGGACCGATCCCGATGGCGCAACCCTGGGCTGGCGGTGGAGCGCGGTATCGGCCGCGGGTCTTTACGTTCCGGGGGGGCAGGCGGCCTATCCGTCCAGTGTCCTCATGAACGCGATTCCCGCGCGCGTGGCAGGGGTCGACCGGCTGGTCATCTGCGTGCCCACGCCCGGGGGCGTGATCAACCCGCTGGTCCTGCTGGCGGCCCAACTGTCGGGCGTGACCGAGATTTACCGGATCGGCGGTGCGCAGGCGGTGGCGGCCATGGCCTATGGCACCGACACGATCGCGCCGGTGGACAAGATCACCGGGCCCGGCAATGCCTATGTCGCGGCGGCCAAGCGGCAGGTCTTTGGCCGCGTGGGGATCGACATGATCGCCGGTCCTTCCGAGGTGCTGGTCATTGCGGATGGCGATCAGAACCCGGACTGGCTGGCCTGGGACCTGTTGGCGCAGGCCGAACATGACGCCGATGCGCAGTCCATCCTGATCACCACCGATCCCGCCATGGCCCGAAAGGTAGCCGAGGCGGTCGAGCGGATCATCCCGACGCTGGATCGTGCGGCCATCGCGGGTGCCAGCTGGCGCGACTATGGCACGCTGATCGTGGTACGCGATCTGGACGAGGCGGCGGCACTGTCGAACCGCATTGCGCCCGAGCATCTCGAACTGTGCGTGGATGACCCCGAGGAACTCGCCACCCGATGCCTCCATGCCGGCGCGATCTTTCTGGGGGCGCATACGCCCGAGGCGGTGGGTGACTATGTCAGTGGGCCGAATCATGTCCTGCCGACGGCGCGTTCGGCGCGTTTTTCCTCCGGGCTGTCGGTGCTCGATTTCCTCAAGCGCACGACGATGGCCCGCCTGTCGCCGGGTGCTTTGGCGGCAATCGGACCCGCCGCCGTTCGCCTGGCCGCATCCGAGGGGTTGCAGGCGCATGGCGCTTCGGTTCAGGCTCGTCTGGGGACGCTGAACGAAAGGCCGTCGGAATGAGCCGGATCATCCGCATCGAGATCGATGACAGTGCCATCGCGCCTGCCACCCCCGAAATGGAGCAGGAGCGGCGGGTCGCCATCTTCGACCTGATCGAGGACAACAGCTTTGCCGTCCCCGGCCGCGACGGCGCAACGGCCCCGGACGGGCCCTTTGTGCTGGAACTGTGCATGCGCGAAGGACGGCTGGTCTTTGATGTAAAAACAGAAGCGACCGAAAAGGTTGCGGAATTTCACCTGTCGCTGGGACCGTTCCGGCAGGTGGTCAAGGATTACTTCCAGATCTGCCAAAGCTATTTCGATGCCGTCAAGCGCCTGCCGCCGGCCCAGATCGAGGCGATCGACATGGCCCGCCGCGGCATCCACAACGAGGGTGCCCGCACCCTGCAGGAGCGGCTGGAAGGCAAGGCTTCGCTGGACATCGACACGGCGCGGCGGCTGTTCACCCTGATCTGCGCCCTGATCCCGCAAGGCTAGGCTCATGGCGCAGGACAAGTTCCCCTCATCGGTGCTGTTCTGCTGCGACCACAATGCCATCCGCTCGCCCATGGCAGAGGGCATGATGAAACGCTTTTATGGGAGCACGGCCTATGTGCAGTCGGAGGGCGTGAAGAACGACATGGAGGTGGACGGCTTTGCCATCGCCGTTTGCGACGAGATCGGCGTTCCACTGGCCGCACACCGCAGCCGCAGCTTTGATGAAATGCAGGACTGGGGTGACGATCTGGGACAGTTCGACCTGATCATCGCGCTTTCCCCGGCCAGCCAGCGCATGGCGCTGGAAATGACGCGCCATGCGCATCTGGAGGTCGAATACTGGCCTGTCATGGATCCGACCGGTCTGGCCGAGGGGCGCGAAGCGCGGCTTGCAGTCTACCGGCAAACCCGCGACCAGATCAGGGCGCGGATGCTGGAACGGTTCGGCCCCCCCACCATGCCGGAGGTCGAAGGGGTCTGAACCGGTCAGACGACGACGCCGGCGCCTTCGGTCGCGGGACCGGCCACCGCGCGGAAGGCTGCAAACATTTCGCGGCCCAGCCCCACGCTGCTGCTTTCGGGATCAAAGGCCACGGGCTGGCGCGTCTCGAAATCAGGCTCCAGGCATTCCAGCGTTCCCGCCTCGGCATCCAGGCGCACCCGGTCGCCGTCCCGCAGGCGCGCCAGGGGACCACCCATGGCCGCCTCGGGCGAGACATGGATCGCGGCCGGCACCTTGCCCGAGGCACCCGACATCCGCCCGTCCGTGACCAGCGCGACCTTGAGGCCCCGGTCCTGCAGAACGGCCAGCGTCGGCGTCAGCGAATGCAGTTCCGGCATGCCATTGGCGCGTGGGCCCTGGAAACGAACGACAACAACCGTGTCCTCGGTGATTTCGTTCGCGCGGAAGGCCGTCTTGACGGCCTCCTGATCGCTGAAGACGCGGGCCTTGGCTTCGATCAGGCGGCGTTCGGGGGCCACGGCGCTGATCTTGATCACGCCCCGGCCCAGATTGCCCTGCAGCTGCTTCAGTCCGCCTGTTTTGGCGAAGGGGTCGCTGGCCGAACGGAGGATGCGGTCGTTCAGGCTGTCCCGCGCGCCGTCTTCCCACCGGATGCGCTCGCCGTCCAGCTTGGGTTCACGCGTATAGCCGTCGAGGCCGGTTCCGTTGATCGTCTTGACGTCGGAATGCAGCAGACCGGCCTCCAACAACTGACCGATCATGTAGCCGATCCCGCCTGCGGCGTGGAAATGGTTCACGTCGGCCAGACCATTCGGATAAACGCGCGCCATCAGGGGGACGTTTTCGGAAAGATCGTGGAAATCCTCGATGTCGAGCAGGACCCCGGCCGCGCGCGCCATGGCGGGCAGGTGCAGCACCAGGTTCGTGGAGCCGCCCGTGGCCATCAGGCCCACGATGCCGTTCACGAAGGCCCGTTCGTCCATCACCTCGCCTGCAGGCAGGTACTCGTTGCCCAGATTGGTGATCGAGGCCGCACGCTGGACGGCGGCAACCGTCAGTGCCTCGCGCAGGGGCGTGTTCGGGTTGACGAAGCTGGAGCCGGGCAGGTGCAGGCCCATGAACTCCATCAGCATCTGGTTGGTGTTGGCCGTGCCGTAGAAGGTGCAGGTGCCGGGGCCGTGGTAGGAGGTCATCTCGGCCGCCATGAGTTCGGCCCGCGTGGCCTCCCCGGTGGCGAAGCGCTGGCGGACCTTGGCCTTCTCGTCATTCGGCAGGCCCGGCGTCATGGGACCGGCGGGGACGAAGATGCCGGGGAGGTGCCCGAAGCTCGCCGCGGCG
>NZ_JBKGUN010000223.1:0-9359 GCF_046462195.1 Paracoccus sp. (in: a-proteobacteria)
CGACGACAGCATCGACGGCGGGGCCGGAAACGACACCATCGACGCGGGCGACGGAAACGACACGATCATTGGCGGTGCAGGAGCCGATGTCATATCCGGTGGTGCCGGAAATGACATCATCGTGGGCGGCAGGTTGACTGCTGACGGTTACGTTGATGACGATGCCGCAGATACGCTCACGGGGGGTGCAGGCGCCGACACCTTCATCGTGGGCAACAACGACATCATCACCGATTTCACGGTTTCAGCCGATCCGGCCGAAACCGATACGGTCGATCTTTCAAGCTACTACAACCAGCAGAACCTCGCGATCATCAATCAGGCGCGCATCGCTGCAAACCTTCAACCTTACGGAAATCCCTTGGCGTGGCTTCGCGCCGACCAGGCCGATGATGGGGTGCTGAACAGCTTCAACATTGGGAACGGCTTCGATCGCGATTTTACCCTGACCGTTCAGAATGCCGGAACTGCCGTTTCAGCCGACCTTCTCGGAGAAGCGAGTACCAGCGTGACCTGCTTCACGTCAGATGTTCTTATCGAAACGAGCGAAGGACCTGTTCCTGCCGGAAAACTCCGAGTCGGCATGCTGGTCGAAACGCGCGACGCAGGCCTGCAGCCCATCCGCTGGATCGGTCGCCGCCGGATCTCGGCTGCCGAGCAGGCCGTGTCGCCCAACCTGCGTCCCGTCCGGATCCGCAAGGGTGCGCTGGGGCTGGGTCTGCCTGGTTCGGATCTGCTGATCTCTCAACAGCACCGCGTCCTTGTCCGGTCCAGCATCGCGCAAAGGATGTTCGGCGCTTCCGAGGTTCTGGTGGCCGCAAAGCATCTTTGCGAGGTGGATGGCATCAGCATCGTCGACCCCCTCGAGGAGGTCGTTTATGTCCACATGCTCATGGATAACCATCAGATCGTTTATTCGAACGGTGCCGAAACCGAGTCGCTGTACGTCGGCGCCGAGGCTGTCCGGAGCATCGATACCGCAGCCGTGCAGGAAATCCATGCGCTCTTCCCACAGCTTGCGTCAGGGGCAGTGGTGGCGCCGGCCCGTTTCTTCTGTTCGGGGCGTGAGGGACGCAGGCTGGCGCAGCGCCACGAAAAGAACGGCAGAATGCTGGTGTCCCAATAACACCTGACGCGGCCGGCGACAGGGAGGCCTGTCGCCGGCAAGACTGTCACGGACGATCGCGCCCATCCGCGACCACCATTAACGGCCCAAGCATCCGGTCACCGTGAGAAGCGATAACTGACCGTCATGTCGAAAACCTCTCCCGGCCGCAGGATGGCTTTCGGAAAATCGGGCTGGTTTGGAGCATCCGGCCAGTGCTGCGCCTCCAGTGCGGCACCGGCATGCGGACCGTAGACGCGCCCTTCCAGACCTTGCAGGTCGGACAGATGGACCCCGTCATACAGTTGCAGCCCGCAGGCCGTGGTGACGATGTCCATGGATATCCCGCCCTGCCCCGTCAGCCGCGCCACAGGACGCATCGGGCCCGATGACCTCGACAGGCAGAAATTGTGGTCATAGCCGGTATCGCCGATCATCCGTTCCCGACGAAAATCGAAGGGCGTGCCCTCGACCGGGGTTATCTCGCCGGTAGGGATCAGATCGGCGTCCACGGGCAGATAATGCGCGGCATCGATGTTCAGATGGTGGCACCGGACATCGCCGCCTCCGTCCAGGTTGAAGTAGCCGTGATGGGTCAGGTTGCAGGGCGTCGGCTGATCGGTTTCGGCCTGCAGGGTGATGCTCATGGTATCCTGTGACAGGGCGATGGTGGCTGCGATTCCCATGGTTCCGGGAAAACCCATGTGGCCGTCCGCCAGGGTCAGTCGAAGCATGACACGATCCGGCGCAAGGGTCTCGATCTGCCAGATTTGCAGGTCTGTCCCCTCCGAGCCTCCGTGCAGCGTGTGCCGGTCGCGAAAGTTCGGGTCGGTCTGATAGTCCCGGCCATCCAGCCGGAACCGCGCATTGCCGATCCGGTTGGCGAAACGACCGACAATGGCGCCCAGGTAGCGTCCGGCATCCAGATAATCGGCAACATCAGGGCAACCCAGCATCAGCGGATGATCCGCCTTGTCCCATCGCAGATCCTGGACAATGGCGCCCAGCGTCAGCACCCGCGCCGTCATCGTGCCGGACCGGAGGGTGACCGCGCGAACTTGGCGCCCGTCGGGCAACACGCCGAAGAGGATCGCGCCGCTCATAGGATCACCCAGGGTTCGGCAAGCCCGCGAACCGGCACGTGCAGCCGATAGGTCAAGCCTTGGGCAACGTCGGGTGCGTCAAGCCCCTGAAGCGCCGTCGTGACCAGCAGATCCTGCATGTCATCGCCACCAAAGGCAGGGCACGTGCTTTGCAACCCGCCCACCGGCCAGGCATGTGTCTGCCTGCCTTCCCGATCGAAACGCATCACCTGGCCCCTCCCCCAGATCGCACAGCAAAAGCCGCCCTCGGCGTCGATTACGGCGCCATCGGGATCGAGCCCCTCGGAGGACAGATCCAGGTACGAACGTCGCGGCCCTTGGGGCCAGCCTTCGGCGTCCACCGGCTGCGCCCAGACCTGCCGTGCAGCGGTGTCGGCGTAAAAGGCGGTTGTTCCGTCGGCCGAAAAGCAGATGGCATTGGGGATGCCCAGCCCCTCGACCACCCGCCGCACGGTGCCCCGGAAATAGCGATAGATGGCGCCGCGCCCCGGCTCGGCCTGCTTGCCCATGGTACCGATCCAGAAGCCGCCTTGCCGGTCGGCACGGCCGTCGTTGGACCTGTTGCCCGGGTCATCAGCCTCGATCGGCGCCAGATCCCGCAGGCTGTTGTCGCGCAGGTCCAGAACCGCCAGGCCCGTTTCGGTCGCCACGATCAGCCGGTCTTGGTCGATCACTCCCGCGGCCGAGGCCATGCGGTCGAACGACCGCTCCCCTCCGTCCCACAAAAGGCGACGGTCCAGGATGTCGAACCAGAAGAACTGCCGGCGCAGGGGGTGCCAGAACGCCCCTTCACCCAGTTCGCAGCGGCGGTTGTCGTGAACGATCATGCGGCACCTTTCGCCAGACGTGCGCGGGACAGCGTCAACAACCCCTTTTGCAGCAGGATGAAGGCCAGCAGCAACAGGCCGATCACGATCTTGGTCCACCAACTGGAGAGCGAGCCGTCAAAGACGATATATGTCTGGATCAGCCCCATCGTCAGCACTCCGACCAGCGTGCCGAACATGTATCCTGTCCCGCCGCTCAGCAGTGTTCCCCCGATCACGACGGCGGCAATCGCCGTCAGTTCGGTTCCCACGGCGGCGAGGGAATAACCTGAACCGGTGTAAACCGAAAACACGATCCCCGACAGGCCCGCCATCAGGCCCGAAAAGGCATAAACCAGCACCGTCGTGCGCCCCTGCCGGACACCCATCAGGCGGGCGGTCTGTTCGCCCCCGCCAAGGGCATAAACGCTGGCGCCGAAACGCGTCCGGTGCGCGATGATCATGCCCGCGATGACGGTCAAGACCATCAGCACGCCGATCAGCGTCAGCCGGCCCTTTCCCGGCATCAGCACATAGGCCCCCTGCAGCGCCTTGTAGAACGGGTGGGTGATGGGAACGGACTGGATCGACAGCATGTAGGCCGCGCCCCGTGCCAGGAACATCCCGGCCAGCGTCACGATAAAGGCGGGCATCGCCAACCGATGGATCAGAAAGCCCATCCCTGCCCCGAAGGCCGTGGTGAGCGCCAGAAGCGCCGCGAAAACCAACAGCGGATGCAGCCCCGTGTCGCGCAACAGCACCGCGATGAAGACGCCGGAAAAGGCGATGACCGATCCAACGGACAGATCGATCCCCCCGGACAGGATCACCAAGGTCATGCCGACGGCAACGATGCCCAGATAGGCGTTGTCCGTCAGAAGATTGCCGATCACTCGCGTGGACAGAATGTTGGGAAACTGCGTCCAGGCCAGAAGATAGGCGGCCAGAAAGATCAGGATCGTCGCATAAAGCGGCAGGGCGCGCGTGTTCACGTCCGGCTCCTTTCGGCGGATTTCGCGATGGCCTCGGCCCGGTGGCTGTCGCGCCACAACCGCCATTCGGCCGAGATGCGCGGCGATTGCAGGATCAGGATGACCAGCACCAGCGCCGCCTTGATGACGAGGTTGTATTCGGACGGAAAGCCGGCCAGCAGGATGCCGGTGCTGATCGTCTGGATGATCAGCGCGCCCAGCAGCGAGGCGATGACCGAAAACCGCCCGCCAAGCAGCGAGTTGCCGCCGATGACAACTGCAAGGATCGCGTCCAGCTCCAGCCACAGGCCCGCATTGTTGGCATCCGCGCCACGGATGTCGGCGGTCACGATGATGCCTGCCAGTGCCGCACAAAGGCCGGAGGCGACATAAACGGCGATCAGCAGGACAGTGGCGTTGACCCCGGCCAGGCCCGAGGCGCGCCGGTTGATGCCCACCGCCTCGATCAGCAGGCCCAGGGCCGTCCGCCGCATGAGCATCGCGACGGCAATGCCGGTTGCCATCCACAGCCAGACCGGAACCGGCAGCCCCAAGGCGACACCCGATCCCAGAAAGGCGAAGTCCGCGTTGCTGAAGGTCAGGATGCGTCCTTCGGTGATCAGCTGCGCCACGCCCCGGCCCATCGTCATGAGAATCAGCGTGGCCACAAAGGGCTGGATGCCCACGACCGCGACAAGAACGCCGTTCCAAAGACCCGCCGCAACCCCTGCCCCCAGCGCCAGTAAAAGGGCCGCACCCATTCCCCAGCCCGAGGAAATGGCCAGCGCCGCCACGGCCCCGCAGATGGCCATGATCGTTCCCACCGACAGGTCGATCCCCCGTGTGGCGATGACCAGCGTCATGCCGACCGCCAGCAAGGCGACCGGCGCGCCGCGTTTCAGCACGTCGATGACGGGGCCGATCAGGCGGCCATTCTCGAACTGGATGGACAGGAATCCCGGAAAGAAGATCGAGACCAGCGCCACCAGGGCAGCCAACGCGATCAGTTGCGGGGCGATGCGGTGCAGCAGGGTCATGCGGCAACCTCGTCACTGGCAATGGCCCGCATGATCTGGTCGCCCGTCACCTGGGCGCCTGTCAGTTCGGCCACGTGGCGACGGTCGCGCACGACGATGACGCGTTCGGCCACGGCCACCAGTTCGTCGATCTCGCTGCTGATGACCAGAACCGACATGCCACCTTGGGTCAGGGTCTTGATCAGGCGCAGGATCTCGGCGTGGGCGCCCACGTCGATGCCGCGCGTCGGCTCGTCCAGGATCAGGAAGCGCGGGTTCATGGCCAGCCAGCGCGCCAGAACGACCTTTTGCTGGTTTCCGCCCGACAGTTCCCCGACCGGCTTGTCGCGGCCGGAGGTGCGGATATCCAGCCGGCGGATGTAATCATCGGCCAGCCGGGTCTGCTCGGCCCGGGGAATGGGCCGCGCCCAGCCCCGGCGCGCCTGCAGACCCAGAATGATGTTTTCACGGATCGACAGGTCGGCCACGATCCCGTCGGTCTTGCGGTCCTCGGGGGCAAAGCCGAAGCCCGCGGCGATGGCCGATCGCGGGTCGCGCAGGTCCAGTGGCCCCTTGCTGTCGCGCGCCGTCCCGCTTTGCGCCGGCCTGACACCGAACAGCAGTTCCGCGGTTTCGGTGCGGCCCGAACCCAGCAACCCGGCCAGACCCACGACCTCGCCCGCGCCAACCTCCAGATCGAAAGGTTCGATCGCACCGGCCCGTCCCATGCCTTCGAACCGCAGCAAGGGTGCGGTGCCGGTCGTGATGGCATCCGCGCGCGGCTGGGCCACCTCCTCCTCCAAGGCGCGGCCCAGCATGTGTTCCACCAAGCTCATGCGGCTCAGCGAGGCTGTTTCGCAGGTGGCGACCTTGCGCCCGTTGCGCAGGATCGTCACCCGGTCTGTCAGTTCGAACACCTGATCCAGGAAATGCGACACGAAAACGATGCCCAGTCCCCTGTCGCGCAGGCCGCGCACCACGTCGAAGACCATCTGGACCTCGCGCGCGTCAAGGCTCGCCGTGGGCTCGTCCAGGATCAGGACCTTGCCCGAAATCTCGACCGCGCGGGCGATGGCCACGATCTGCTGGATGGCCACGGAATAGCTGCCGAGGTCCCGATCCACGTCGATCTCCAGGCCGTATCCCTGCAGGGTCGCGCGGGCCTGGGCGCGGGTGGCGCGGCTGTTGGTCAGGCCGAAACGCCGCGGCTCGCGGCCGAACATCAGGTTCTGGGCAACGGTCAGGTTGGGCAACAGGTTCACCTCCTGATAAACGGTGCCGATACCCAGTTCCTGCGCCTCGACGGTGGAACGCGGGTCGATCCGCGCGCCGTCCAGCGTGATGGTGCCGCCATCGCGCCGATAAGCGCCCGTAAGGCATTTGATCAGCGTGGACTTGCCCGCGCCATTCTCGCCCAGCAGGGCATGAACCTCGCCCGCAGCCAGATCAAAATCGACCTCGTCCAGCGCCCGGGTCCCGGGAAAGGACTTGGTCAGTGACCGGATGGAGAGAAGCATGCCGCGCCCTTTTTCATGAAGGCCGGGCCGCGGTTGCGGCCCGGCCGGTGACTGTCAGTAACCCAGATCCTTGCGGCGCTCGTATTCGCCCTGGGGATCATCCGCGGCCGTGTACAGCTTGGACTCGGTCTGAATGAACTTTGGCGGCATGGTGCCATCGGCCCAATATGCCTCGAGCGCATCAAAGGCAGGTCCGGCCATGTTCGGCGTCAGCTCGACCGTCGCATTCGCCTCGCCCGCCGCCATTGCCTGGAAGTAATCGGGCACCGCATCGATCGATACGATCAGAATGTCCTCGCCCGGTTTCAGCCCCGCTTCCTTGATGGCCTGGATGGCGCCCACGGCCATGTCGTCGTTATGGGCATAAAGCGCGCAGATGTCGCGCCCGCCGTTTTCGGCCTGAAGAAAACTCTCCATCACCTCCTTGCCCTGCGCGCGGGTGAAATCGCCCGTCTGGCTGCGCACGATCTCCAGGTTGTCATGGCCCGAGATGGCGTTCTCGAAGCCTGTCTTGCGGTCGATGGCGGGGCTGGAGCCCGTCGTGCCCTGCAACTCGACGATCCGGCATTCCTCGCCCGCGACCTGGTCGACCAGCCACTGGCCGGCCACCTCGCCCTCGTGCACCAGGTTCGATCCCACGGCAGTCAGGTAAAGGTCCTCCGAGCTGTCGACCTGACGGTCCATCAGCACAACGGGAATTTCGGCCTCCTGCGCTTCCTGCAGCACGGAGTCCCAGCCGGTCGCCACCACCGGCGCCAGCAGGATCGCGTCAACCCCCTGGGCAATGAAGGACCGAATGGCCGCGATCTGGTTTTCCTGCCGCTGCTGCGCGTCCGAAAACTGCAGCTGAATGCCGCGCTCCTCGGCCTGCTGGCGGGTCAGCGTGGTTTCCGCAGCACGCCAGCCCGATTCCGAGCCGATCTGCGAAAAGCCGACAGTCTCGCCCTCGGCCCATGCGGCGGTGGTCGATATCGCCAGTGCGGCGACTGTTGTCATCATGGTTTTTCTGGTCATGTGATCCTCCCTCTTCGTGATGTGAGTGTCTGTCGGTGCGGCCGTCTCCTCTCAGCCGCGCAAATCCTCCGGCAGCAGAGCCTCGGGAATTTTTGGAAAGCGGCGCGGCCATCGAAAGCGCCGGTTTTGCCAGGAATGGACGATCGTGTCGCGCCAAGACCGGTCGCGACACCGATAAGACTTTGCCAGCCCTTCGGGCATCCAGCCGGTCGCATGCCCGGAACTGCCCCTCGCTGGCAGACTGCGGTCCTGCGATACCTGTTCCCTTGGGCCATACATCAGCCGACCCGGGCAAGTCCGTTTCGTCCGGACCCGTTGGAACAGATGCCTCAGTTCCTGTCTTGATCCGATCTGCAACGGCGCACACATCGCCCTGAAGGCCGAGTGTGAATTCAGCGACATGTGCAGCCTGATCAGCCCGCTCGACCCTCTCGAATGCATCGTGTTGATCCGTCCCTGCCCCGAATGAAGAGACCGAACCTGCGTCTCCACCCGGCCAGCTTTCTCGGAATGAATGAGTGGATCGGTGCATGGATCTTCTTTCAGAATTCGAACGGGTCCACGGTCATCCGGCGGCCAAGGGTGAAGGCATCGGCGACCAGCACCATCGGTGACAGGTCGACGTCAGAACTGCCCTGACGCACCAGTTCGGCCATGTGGGCGTAAAGGGCAGGATATTCCCCTATAATGCTGTCCTGCCCTTCGATGCGTTGACCATCGGCTTCCAGGATGTTGCCGCCCATGCGCAGGGCGATCTGGCCGGCATCGGTCTGGAACTCCATGTCCCATGTTTGCGGACCTTCCTGGCGGAAATCGAAATCGGCCGTGATGTCCGGCGACAGGGACAAATTTGCGGCAATGGGGGCCTGCCGATTGGCCGGAAAGTAGAGGTCTGCACCGGTCAGGCGAACGGGATGCGGCAGGATTTCAGTCAGGATGGACAGCGCATTGATGCCGGGATCAAAGACCCCCATGCCGCCCGCCTCGAGGATCCACTCCTGTCCGGGATGCCATTTACGCACATCCTCGCGCCAAGTGATCCGGCCGTGTCGGATGACTCGCCCCGCCAGCCGCGCCTTGGCGGCCGCAACGCCGTGGGCCATGCGGCTGTGCCAGGTCGCAAACAGGCTGACACCTTGAACCTGCGCCAGATCGCGCAGGATGTGCACCTCGGCCAAGGTTGCACCCGGGGGCTTTTCCAGCATCAGGTGCCGTCCCGCCCGCAGCACCACCTGCGCCGCGGCAAAGCGCGGCACCGGCGGCAGGCAAAGGCTGACCGCCTCGACCTCCGGGTGCTCGGTCAGCATCCGTTCCAGATCCGTGAAGGCCTCGACCCCCGGCACGGTGCCATGGCGCGAGACGGTCGCGGCCAGATCCCAATCCGCGCTGGCCTGCAGGGCGGGCACATGCTGGTCCAGCGCGATCTTGCCGATACCGACGAGGGCGATCCGCATCAGTGGCTGTCCTTTCCGACCGGATTGCCGCGGCATCCCTTCAGGAAATCCAGGTCCGCACCCGTGTCCGCGCCCATGACATGAGCCTGGTGCAGCCATGCATAGCCGCTGGCGGGCTGGTCCGGCAACGGCCGCCAGGCCTCCAACCGGGCGACCAGCTCCGCATCGGGGATGTCGAGGTGCAGGCGGCGGTTGGGCACGTCCAGTTCGATCATGTCGCCATCACGCACCACGGCCAGCGGGCCACCCGCCGCCGCCTCGGGGCTGGTGTGCAGCACGACCGTACCATAGGCCGTTCCCGACATGCGCGCGTCCGAGATGCGGACCATGTCGGTGATGCCCTTCCGCAGGACCTTGGGCGGCAGGCCCATGT
>NZ_JBKGUN010000224.1:0-5141 GCF_046462195.1 Paracoccus sp. (in: a-proteobacteria)
CCCGCAAACCCCAGTGCCTGAAAAATCATCACGGCCCCGTCCCATTGATGACCCAAGGCCAACGGGATCAGCAGGTCGGCCGATGCGATTGCAACCGCCACGCCTGGCAGCGCCACGAACAGCAGCAAGGGAGCCACCCGCAGATAGGCCTTCCTGTACCGCTCGGGCTCGTGGCTCATGCGTGACAGGGCGGGCACCATGACCTTTCCCAGCGGGTAGATGACCTGCTGCAACGGGAACAGCAGCAGCCGGTTGGCGCGGTCATACAGCCCCAGTTGCTGGTTTCCCCATTGGCGCCCGATCAGGATCTGGTCAATGTTGCGCCCGAAATAGTTGGCAAAGTTGAAGCCGGTGATGCCGGCCCCGAAAGTAACCATTTCCTTGGTTCCGCTGACCCAGCGGGGAATGCCGGGACGCCAGCGCGAGCTGATCCAGCATCCCAAGGTCGTGAAGATCATGGTTGTCATGCCGCCGATGAACAGGGCCCAATAAGTCCTCTCGAAATAGGCCCAAGCAATGGCTGTCGCCAGACCCAACACCGCCCCGATGCTGTCCAGCACAGCCAGGCGCCCGAATGCCATCCTGCGGGTAACAAGAGCGTAATGCTGGGCCCCCGTCCCTAGAACCAGAAGCTGCAGGCTCATCGCGGCAACAAGCGGGGCCACCTGCGGCTCTCCATAGAACTGTGCCACCAATGGAGAAATCAGGATCATGATCGCGCTCAGCAGCGTGCTGACTGCCATGTTGATCCAGAACAGGCTGTTGATTTCGGCGTGGGTAATGTTCTTTTTCTGCACTGTCGCCTGCGTCAGGCCCATATCCAGAAACAGCCCGATGAAGGCCGCGACCGGAGCTGCCATGGCAACAATTCCGAAATCCTCGGGTTGCAGAAGGCGCGACAGGACGATGACCGAAGTAATCTGGCAACCCAGCTTGACGATCTGTGCGCCGCCGGTGGCCAAAGCCCCTCGCTTCACTGACTGACCCATCGCCTGGATTGGCGGATCGAACCGTTTGCTGTCGTCGTCTATGGTCTCAGTTCCCGTTTCAAGGCTGCTACGGCCTGCCCGTCATCAACGGAACCGAGGCGCAACCCGTTGGCGGCACAAACTGTGCAATGCGGCGCTGCAGCATAAATATCGCGTTGGCGGTAACGGTCCAAGGGGAAAGACACAAGACCTCTTTGATTTCCATCTCCGGCTTGTGACATTGCAAGGTTCAGGATCGGCATTGTTCGATATGGAGCCGATATCTTTGAAAATTTGATCGAAACCATGTGACCCAAGGCGAGCAGGGCATTTAGCGGAGGGACCCCGATTTCATTTCGACACGAACACGCAGACAGATGCCGATATTCCCATCTCATTATCTGCATTCTTTCACGGGTTCTGCAGAAACCACAGTCGCAGCAAGGGCAGGCGTGTTATCAGAAAGATCGGGAAGCAGGAAAATGCGCTTTCTGCGGCGCCCGCATCTGCACCCTGAAAAGAAGATTGCTCGGTCACGTGAACAAGGAATGCACTTCTGTTTCAATGTCCTGCGTCCTGTCCTTCATGTGTCCTGTGAGGTGTCCTGTCCCGGACATAAGTTAGATGCATTGAAAAAATTTTTGTCCGGTGGTTTTGTTCGGACATGGTCAGGTCAGAGCGGCCGGACAGATGCTGGACAGAAAGGGACAGGTGATGGCAATGCTCTCTCTGCGTGAAGCTGCACAACTCTGCGGCAGGGGAAAGTCGACAATACAGGCTGCAATCAAGGACGGGAGACTGTCTGCAAGCCGAAACGAGCAAAGAGGGTACGAGATAGACCCTTCGGAACTGCATCGGGTCTTCCCGTTTGAAGTGTCCGATAACCGGCCGGATGAGGGGAGCGATCGGACACAACAGGACAGCAAGAAAGATGTGTCCGACGAGTGTCCCGTCGTGTCCGGATCTGATCGGGAGGCCAGTATCCGGACAGGACAGGATGTCTCCGTTTCTGCGATGAGGATCAGGCATCTAGAGGAACTGCTGGAAGCCGAACGGGCAGGCCGCAATGATCTGAAGCAGGCCCTTCAGGCGCGTGCGGACGACCTTCAGGAAACAATAGCCGATCTTCGGAAGCGTCTGGACGTTGCCGAAGAGGAAAAAATGCGCTTGCTGCCCGCCCCTGAAAAGAAGGTGGCACCGGCACTTGGGCAAGGAGGCCTCTGGTCACGGTTGACAGGCCGCTAAAGCGAAATCTTCCAGAAGAACACCGGAAAGGCTGCGGCAGTCGTATCGGCTGAGCCACAGGCCGGCTCATCGCTCGCGAGCGGAAGGCCAGAACGCCGTTCAAGGCGTTGCGTGGGCGGCGCGATCACGCGCTGCCCCCTTTGATGTTCAGGGCTGGAACATCCGGTCCTGTTCGGCCCGCAGGCTACAGGCGAGGCTCCCTGCGGGAAGTTCCACGTCCTCGTAAGTCAGCACCTGGTCCTTTGGCACCCGGCGGCGCATCCGAGCGCCTGCTGCAATGCCCATCGGCAGCAGGTTCTGGACGCGGGACACTGGATAGTTCTCGCACAGCCCATAGGTAAGGAAGCCGCCCAGCCCGTCCAGAACCGCCCCCTCGTCCAGATCGCACTTTGCCGCCGCAACGACATCGACCACTGGCCCCGCCTTTGGTGCAATCACGCGGTCGCCGAACAGAGCCACGCGTGCGACTGACAGCGGAACCTCGAAGATCATCAGGTGATAAGGAACATAAAAGCTGTAGAGCGGCCCTTGTCCCAGTTTCCCATAGTTCAGGTAATGGGCCTGAACCTTGTCCTGTGCCTCGGCAAACACATAAACCCCGGGCGAGGGCAGGCCACCGACCACATAATCCACGATGCCGCCCAGTTCGCGCAGGCGGTCCAAATCATACATCCCCGTCATTTCGTCCACGGGGCCACGATGATCCATGCCGATCATGCCGCGTTGCGCAACCTGCATCCCGGTTGCATTGGCGACAATGGCCTGCTCGAAAGAGATCTTGGTCCCGTCGGCAAAGCTTGTCACCATATGCGGCGTCTGCCCCCACTGCCTGGCGTAGGCCGCCTGCGTTTCGGGCGTGCGATAACGGTCCTGCAGCCCCTTGATGTTGCCGCAAACCCGGGGGATCAGGCCAATGCTCTGGACAAAGCGCAGAAGGTTCAACTGAACCCCCGGCTGATCGCCATCGCAGCCGCTGAGGATGACACCCGCAGCATCCGCCTTCTGCCGCAGCAGCGGACCGACCGTTGCATCCAGTTCCGCGTTCATCAGCACCATGTGCTTGCCGCCCGCGATGGCCTGCATCGTCACCTGCGCGCCATGTTCCACATGACCTGTCGCCTCGACCAGCGCTTCAAGGCCGGGGGCCTCGCACAGCACCGCAGGGTCAGACGTAACCGCGAAATGTCCAGCCCGCAGCGCGTCCTCCAGTTGATCCGCAGTGTTCACCTCGACGATGCGATCACGGGGGACACCAAAGTCCGCATAAGCGGCGATTGCGGCCGGCAGACTGCGGTTGCAGATCGCCGACAGCTCCATTCCCGGCATGTAATTCAGCACCTGGTTCGCGATCCCGCGCCCCATATAGCCGGCACCGATCATGCCAAAACGAAGCGGATGGCCTGCCTCAGCGCGCGCTGCAAGCGCGGTGTCCACGATAAGCATCAGGCCAGTCCCCACTCGTGCGGCCGATAGTCGGGCCAGCTTGCATCCTTGTCCGAGATCTGCATGACCTCCATCTGCCAGTCAATGCCGAACGCGGGATCATTCCAGCGCACGCCGCCTTCCGCCGCGGGCGCATAGGGGGTGGACACAAGATAGCTGACAGCGCTCTGATCCTTCAGGGTAATGTAGCCATGGGCAAAGCCCTTGGGAACATAAAGCTGGTGGCCGTTCTCCTCGGTCAGCTCGAAAGCCTCCCACCGCAGATAGCTGCTGGAGTCACGGCGCAGGTCGATGATGACATCGCGGATGGCGCCGCGCGTGCACCTTACCACCTTGACCTCGGTTTCGGGCGCATGCTGGAAGTGCATCCCCCGCAAGGTGCCCGAAACATGGTTGAACGAATGGTTTTGCTGTGGAAACCGGGTTTCAAGCCCGGCCGCCGCAAACTCTGCCTCGCAGAAGGTGCGGGCAAAGTGCCCGCGCTCATCCCCGCGAAGCTCGGGCTCGATCAGAACCGCGCCTGCAAGAGTTGTCGGAGTAAAACGCATTAACTTGTCCTTGAATGGGTCGAAAAGGACCCGGCGGGCACGGGAGCGCCTGCGAGGTCTACAATCTGAGTCCGGGTCAGTGCCGAAAGTTCCGATGGAGAGGCTTTATCAGCTGCAGCCTGGTACCATGCCACGGTGGCGTCGAGTCCGGCAAAGACGTCACTCATCTGGCGCCAGCCGAGCGTGCGTTGCGCAAGACCTGAGTCAAGAAGCAGAAGGCCCGCCTCCTTCAGATGCGCTTCGCCCGGCTGATGCTGCCAGCCTGCGCCTTCGCCCCAGCGTTCCGCGAATGCCGTTGCAAGATCGCCCACCGTCAGCAGCTGTTCGGCGGCGGGACCGAAATTGTAGCCTTGGGCATAGGCCATGCCGCCCTCGTGACAGGCGCGGGCCAGACGCAGGTAACCGGCAATCGGTTCAAGACAATGTTGCCAAGGCCGCACGGCACCGGGAGAGCGGATGACCAGCGGTTCGCCCATCGCAAAGGCGCGGACAGCATCGGGAAGCAGCCGATCCTCGGAATAATCGCCGCCGCCAAAGACGTTGCCTGCCCGGGCCGAGGACACGGGAACCTCACGCGACAATGGGGAATTGGAGGAAAAGAAGGACTCCCGCCATGCATGGGTCACGATTTCGGCACAGGCCTTGGAGGCGCTGTAAGGATCCTTGCCGCCCAGAGGATCATTCTCTCGATAGGCAAAGGGCCATTCGGCATTCACATAGCACTTGTCGGTCGTCACGATCACGACCGAGGCCACGCTTTCACAGGCGCGGCAAGCTTCGAGAAGATTGATCGTTCCCATGACATTGCTGGAAAAAGTCTCGACCGGTTCCTTGTAGGATCGGCGTACGAGGGGCTGAGCAGCCGCGTGGATCACGATGTCCGGCCGGAAGGCAACCAAGGCCTCGCGCAGCGCCGTCGCATCCCGGATGTCGCCCA
>NZ_JBKGUN010000225.1:0-4030 GCF_046462195.1 Paracoccus sp. (in: a-proteobacteria)
TTACTATCCGACGGCCCGGGTTGATATGGCGCTCCTGTCGGGTCCCGCGGTGCCGCTGCTGGGCGACATTGCGCGCTACACGATCGCCCCTGTCGCGAGCAGGCTCATCTGGCCTCTTCTCATGCGCAAGATTTTCGGTCCCGCGCCTGTCCCCGCAAAGTTCAGCCGCTTTCCGAAAGAGATGGCCGTGCGCCCGTCGCAGATCCATGCCGAGGCCGCAGAGTCAGCTTTGCTGATCCCGGCAGCCGCTGCAGCGACCGACGACTACCCCACGTTGAAGATGCCGGTCGCCATCGTTGTGGGGGCCGGAGACCGGCTGATAGATCCTGCTGCCCAGTCGCTCCGGCTCCACCGCGCCATTGCGCAGAGCAGCTTCCATCCTGTTCCGGGCAGCGGCCACATGGTGCATCAGACAAGTCCTGAAGCTGTTATGGCGGCGATAGACGAGGCATTTGAACGGGCAAACGGGAGCAGGCAGGAAGAGCAGCCCGTCTGAAGAAGGAGCACCATGCGGAAGATGAGGCTCGCATGGGCACCGAGCGAGCCTTGATCGTCTTGCAAAGGTTAGGGGTGGGTACGGGTGCTGTTGACTACCAGTCCAGATCAACAAGGCGAGTCCAGCGGGATCATCTGGAAACGCAAATGCCTTTTCGACTTGCCGCCGCACCGCGTTTTCTCAGGATCCGCCGGTAAAGTTCGAAGGCTGTCTAGTAACTGTGCAGCCCTTTGAGGAGGGCCACCCGCCAATTCGTATGGACAATCGGGTCGCGGCAAGCTTGTTCCCGATCTCTATCGCACTGATTGAATAATTCCGAGACTAGACTGAAGTAGAGAGAGAGCTGCCCTTTAACCGCATGTAACAGGATACCGGCACAACCCGCCTAGCAATCCAGAAGGCAGAGACTTATCTCATCAGCGCTCACAATGACGAACGCCTTTCGAAGATCATGGGAATTCATGCTTTGACGGATCAATCTGGTTATCGACTACCAGATTGATCCGCCAAAGCATGATGGCCGGACAGGCTTCCTCGCGCCCTGATTGCATGCTTGGAAAGCCTTTACATCGAGCCGAGGCCGGGGCTTCCGTGGGCGCTGAAGAGGATAGCTGCATCTGGACAGGGCGTGTTCTGGCTGGTTCTCGCTAACTTGTCCGGAGGGGGCGTCTGCTGGGCGATTTGAGCCGCCCTGCCTGTTGGCGGCGACAACCCGCCTCAGTTTTGGCGGAACATTCCTCCCCCGCTCCTGTTCCTTTTCTGAAGAAAACGGCAGGGCGGGCAAGGGTGTGGTGGCAAGGCTCAAGCAGACCCACCCACCAGTCGGCGCTCACCTTCACCTGCGGCGAAGGAAGGGGATGTCATCATGAAGGGTGACACCCTCCCCCACGGTTCCGGCCGTTGTTTGTGCATCCTCATCGTCGAGGATGAGCCTATCATCGCAATGGATCTTCAGTTCATCTTCGAAGATCGTGGATATGCCGTGCTGGGGCCGGCCGGTTCGGTAGACATGGCCTTGCGCCTGCTGGACCAGGCAAGCCCCGATGTCGCCGTTCTTGATGCAAACCTTTGCGGCCATTCCGTCGCCCCGGTGGCGGAACGCCTGCGCAGCCTGGGGATCCCGTTCGTGGTCTCGTCGGCCTATAACGCTGCCCAGCTGCAGATCCACGAGGTTCTGGCGAATGTGGAGAATGTGCACAAGCCGTTCCAGCAGAACCGCCTTCTGGCCGCCGTGACACGCGCTCTCGGGTCAGAATAAACCGCTGCCGGGGCTGTCGCCAGTAGGCCGCCGCGTTTCCTTGTTCAGACAGCCTTCTTGCGCGGCAGGTCGCTGTGCAAGTCCACTCTACATGGCTACGATCAGTATGATCGAGGCAGCCAGCAGCACCATGCCGAAGACCTCGCTCACCCGCACCCTTTCGCGAAAGATGATCACAGAGGCAAGGATGGAGAAGATGAGCTCGACCTGACCAAGGCTGCGAACGTAGGCCGCGTTCTGAAGCGCGAAGGCGACAAACCAGCCGGCACTGCCGAGCACCCCTGTCACGCCCACCGGCAGAACGGCCCGCCAGTGTGCCGCAACCCGTCCCAACTCTCCAGGCTCACGCAAGCGCAACCAGAGGGCCATGGCGAGGGTCTGGAACGTCGTTGCAGCGACCAGCGCCACCAGCGCACGAAACAATGCCTGGGGATGATCCACTTCCAGTGTCGCGGCCCGGTAGCCGATCGCGGAAAACCCGAAGAGGCCGCCGGCCATGATCCCCAGCAGCAACGGGCGCTGGCTCGCACCCTTGGCGGTCCACCCCCCTGCGGGACGTGACAGGAACAGAACCCCGCCTGTGCCAATCAGGATCGCCAGCAAACCTGGTGAGGAGACCGGCTCGGACATCAGCACCGCGGACATGGCTGCCACAAGGATGGTCTCGGTCTTGGTGAAAGCAATTCCAACGGCGAAAGATCGTTCGGAAAACAAGGCAACGGTGCAGAACGTCGCGATGATCTGGGCCGCGCCTCCTGCCATGGCGCAAAGCCAGAAGGTGGAAGAGAGCTCCGGCAGGCTTGTGCCTTCAGCGAAGATCAAAGCGCAGAGCGCTGCACCGGCAATGGGCGCAGCAAACACGAACCGTGAGAAGGTGGCACCAGCTGTCGAAAGGCCCAATCCCTTCAGGCGCTTCTGCAGCATGAAACGCAGAGTTTGCACAGCAGCGGCCGCGATTGTCACCAACGCCCAAATTTCCATGTCACATATCCCACCGGGGCGGGCTCAGCCGCGTCTGCGAAAACGTCTACCGCGACCTGCTGGGGCCTCGCCATTCGAATGTAGTATGTGGGTTGATTAGGTAAGCGGCCTTCAGGCCGAAGACGATGCTTCAGATGCGGCAATGGTCCGCCTCACGAAGCGCTGCTCCCTGAACAAGTGCGGATCGCCGACCTTGTGTTCCCTATAGCCGACCCTTCAGCGCGTTTTGGATCCTGGCGGTGATCGACGATTGTCGCTACGAAAAACCCTGCCTGATCGCCGTTAGCAGCCTCCCGAGCGCTCGGAGGAAACCTTTCAGATGGCCCCAACATGGCCTGCCGATATCTTCCTATGTTCTTTGATCCGGCCCCTACAAGGTCGCCTCACCTGATGCTCCCCTTTCAGCGCAAGCCACCGTGTCCCGAAGGCGTGCAAGAAAATCCCTCAGCGCCTCCGCCGTGTTGTCGGGCGGCCCGGTGAGAAGGGTTATCCCCACCTGTCGCGTACGGCCTGCTGCACCGGGTCGATGTCGGGCATGAAAACGTAGCTCTTCGGCCGCTCCCGCTCATAGCCGGAGCGTTTCAAGGTCTCCCATATCCGGTGCAGCAGAAGCCTGATATTCAGGTCCTGCATGGAGTAGCCAATGAAGAGCACGGTGCGTCCCGTGATCCGCCGGACCTGCCAATCTTGCGCCATTGGACCCTTCGGGTTTTCATTAGAGGATGCGCTTATTTGCGGGTACGATCCCCCAGCACAGCACGGATGTTTCGGCAGGTGCCGTGCCCCCCCCTGTCCTATCGGAAACATCGGAGCGCGGCATGCGGCATGGATTGCCCCTGAAAGACCTGTCCCCGGGAGAACTGGCGTTGCTCATCAGGGCCACGGCCGCTTATCAGCACAGCGTCCGATACAAAGCCCTTCACAAGAAGCTGCTGCAATGCCACCTGAGGGGTATAGAGAGGATGGCGCCCAATGGCCCAATCACGGCCGCTCTCCCCCCACAACCCCGGCGCGATCCCTCCACCGTCCTCTTTCCGGTCCGTAACACCTGATATCGCGGCAGCAGAGGTGAGAGGTTGAGAGGGGCAAGGCGCTGCCTGAGCTCGCCCACCCTCCTTGGAACATCTCGTCTGGCGTGTTGTTGTGTTTCCAGCCGTGCCAGTAGGCTGGCAGAACAGGAGAAAATTCATGACATCCAAGGCACTTCGCATCTCCACCGTTGCTCTGGCTCTTATTGTGAGCGGCCCCGTTGTGGCCCAGCAGACGACGACCACGGAACCTGCCGTCACGCAGCC
>NZ_JBKGUN010000226.1:0-3365 GCF_046462195.1 Paracoccus sp. (in: a-proteobacteria)
AGGGGCTCCTGTTTTGACCGGGTGGGCTGCGACCGGAGGCGCCTTCTAGCACCGGGATGCGCCGCGATCAAACACTTGCAATGCCGCCTGCCCCGCGCCAGATGGTGCGTCATGGAAACCGTTGTGCCACCCCGTTTCGACATAACCGAGGCCGAGATCCGGCGTGTCGTCGCAACTTTTTATGGTGCGGTCCGCCGGCACGAAGTGCTGGGTCCGGTCTTTGCCGAACATGTCGGCGACTGGGCTGCGCACGAGGCGCGAATCGCCGCCTTCTGGGAAGGGGCGATCATGCATCGCGCAGGCTATAACGGCAGCCCGATGCGCGCGCATCTGTCCGCGGGCAATGTTCGGCCCGAGCATTTCGAGATCTGGCTAGCCCTTTTCGACGAATCGCTGCGCCGGACCCTGCCGCCGTGGAGCGCCCGTGCATGGTCGCAACTGGCCCACCGCATCGGGCAGGGCCTGAGGGCCGGGGTCGAGAACGTGGATGCGGGCCGCAACGGCCCGCCCAAGCTGCGCTGATCAGCTGCCGGACACGAACTTGTTGAAACGGCTGGTCCCGCCGTCGGCGGTCTTTTCCTGATACAGGAATTCCAAGTCGCTATCGTCGAAGATCTGGAAGAACTCGTCCCATTCGATGGGGGTCAGGCTGTCTTCGGGCTCGCCAAAATCAATGCGCAGGATGCCGCCCTTGCCGCCGGTATCGACCTTGGCAGGGTGCCCGTCGCGCGCTTCGGCCCACTTGCGGATCTCGTCATGGTCACGGGTGGTATGGGATTGGGTCATGAATGCCTCCTGTGGGCATCCAACCCGCGCGCCCCGGCCGATGTTCCCTCAGCCCCGCCTTCGCGGCGGCCGCGGCCGATAAACCGGCAGCTTCCAGCCAAGGTGCAGGCTGCCTGCGCGCAGCACCCAGACCGTCACCGCGCAGGCGATCAGCGCCTGCGGCCGGGGCAGACCCAGCGCCGTCAGGATCACGGCGGCAAGGGCACCTCCGAAAGCGGCCGTCAGGTAAAGCTGCCCTTGTTTCAGCACCAGCGGCACCTCGTTGCCCACCACGTCGCGCATCAGTCCGCCAAAGGTTCCGGTCACGACACCCATGATGACAACGATCACGGGGCCGAATCCCCCTTCCATGGCCACGCCGGCCCCGGCGGCAACCGCCACGGCCAGCGCCACGCTGTCCAGCCAGACCAGCCAGTCATAACGGCTTTCGATCAGGTGGGCAGTCCAGAACACGATCAGCGCCGCCCCCGCCGCGATCAGCACATAGGCGGGCTGGGCCACCCAGAATACCATGTCCCGCCCCAGGATCAGGTCGCGCAGCGTGCCCCCGCCGACCGCCGTCAGCGCCGCCATGAAGACGAAGCCCACCGGGTCCAGCTGTGCCCTGCTGGCCACCAGTGCTCCGGTCAGCGCGAAAACCAGGACCGATCCGTAATCCAGCGCCGCAACAAGGGCCAACGGGTTCATTTGAAGGGCGCCATGCCGCCGCGTGCCAGTTCGTCCGCACGCTCGTTCTCGGCATGGCCCGCATGGCCCTTGATCCAGCGCCACTCGACCTGATGGGTGCGCTGCGCCTCGTCCAGCCGCTGCCACAGTTCGACATTCTTGACCGGCTTCTTGTCAGCCGTTTTCCAGCCGTTGCGCTTCCAGCCGTGAATCCACTGGGTCACGCCGTTCTTCACATAAGCGCTGTCGGTGACGATCACGATGCGCGTCGGGCGCGTCAGCGCCTCCAATGCGCTGATGGCGGCCATCAGTTCCATGCGGTTGTTGGTGGTGGCGGCCTCGCCCCCGGCCAGTTCGCGTTCCTTGACAACCGTGTCGCCATCCAGCGCGCGCATCAGCACGCCCCAGCCTCCGGGGCCGGGGTTGCCGCTGCAGGCGCCGTCGGTCCAAGCGTAAAGATCAGGCATCGAGGGTCACATATCCCGGCAGCGTGGCGATGCGATCCAGCCAGGCGTTGACGGCAGGAAATCGCGTCATGTCGAACCCGCCCCGGCTGTCTGCCGTATGGGTATAGGCGTAAAGGCAGATGTCGGCCAGGCTCGCCGCCTCACCGGCCAGCCAGTCCTGGCCTGCCAGATGCGATTCCATCACCGCCAGCAGCACGTGGCCCCGCTGCAGCAGGTCGGCCATCCGTTCGGGCGTCGCATCGGCTGCGCGGTGGGCGTAATGGCGAAGGGACTGACGAACGGCGATCACGGGCTCGTGGTTGTATTGTTCCCAGAACATCCAGCCCAGCATCTGCGCGCGCACCACCGCATCGGACGGAACAAAAGGCGTTTCTTCGCCCAGAAACATCAGAAGCGCGTTCGATTCGCCCAAGGTCACGCCGTTGTCCAGTTCCAGAACAGGCAGTTTGCCAAAGGGCAGCACGCCCGCGGCCTTGGCTGCCTCCAGCGCAGCCGAGCCGTGTTCGCAATCCACCCGCTCAAGCGGTTGGTCCGTCAGGGCCGCCAGCAGGCGCACCTTGTAGCTGTTGCCCGACGAGGGCATCGAATAGAGCTTCATGCCCCGCCTTCCATCCGTTCTGAACGCGCCAGCGAAATCGCTTATGCAGTTTCGCGCAGTACGCGCGGCACCTTGAACTCGACCGTCTCGATGGCCGTTTCGACCAGTTCGACCGTAACGTCATAACGGGCGCGGAAGGCGTCCACGACTTCGTTCACCAGAACCTCGGGAGCGCTGGCGCCGGCGGTGACACCGATCGCCCGGATCCCCTCCAGCGCCCGCCAGTCGATTTCCTCCGCCCGCATCACCAGCTGGGCATAGGCGCAGCCCGCGGACCGCCCGACTTCGACCAGTCGCTTGGAGTTGCTGGAGTTCTCGGCCCCGATCACCAGCAGCGCGTCGATCTTGGGCGCCACGGCCTTAACGGCCGCCTGCCGATTGGTGGTCGCGTAGCAGATGTCTTCCTTGGCCGGGCCGACAATGGCCGGAAAGCGCGCCTGCAGGGCCGCCACGATTTCCGCCGTGTCGTCCACCGACAATGTGGTCTGCGTGATGAAGGCAAGCGCCTGCGGATCGCGCGGGACGACGTTGGCCACATCCTCGACCGTTTCGACCAGGATCACCTCGCCCTCGGGCAGTTGTCCCATGGTCCCCAGAACCTCAGGATGGCCGGCATGGCCGATCATGACCATCTGGAGGCCGTTGTTGTGATGGCGTTCGGCCTCGATATGGACCTTGCTGACCAGTGGGCAGGTCGCATCGACATACACCATCTGGCGGCGCTGCGCTTCGGCTGGAACCGCCTTTGGAACGCCATGGGCCGAAAAGATCACCGGGCGATCGTCCGGACAATCGTCCAGTTCCTCGACAAAGACCGCACCCTTGTCGCGCAGCGTGTCGACCACGTA
>NZ_JBKGUN010000227.1:0-44014 GCF_046462195.1 Paracoccus sp. (in: a-proteobacteria)
CAAATTCGCGATAGATCTCGTGGAAGTCCTCGCTGCGTTCCGTGGCCAGACGTTTCTCGGGCATCTCGCGCGGGGTCGAAACGAACTTGAGCATCTTCTGCGTGGCCATGGCTGCGCTACCTTCCCTGAAAGGACCTTCGCAAATCCATTAAGCCAAGGTGTTCCGAATGAAAAGTCAGCTATACTGACCTATTTGCCAGATTTTATCGGCGAGGTGGAAGTTTTTGGGAAAATTCCTGAAAATAAAGGTCAGCTATTCTTACATACCTGCTGCGAGAGCCAGCAAAATAAGGCTGCCGACAAGAATGCGCCACCAAGCGAACAGCGCATATCCGTGCTGGGACACATACCCTAACAGCCAGCGCACGACGATGATGCCGCTGATTAGGGCTGCAAGAAAGCCGACGCCGATATTGCCGATGGCTGCCGCATCAAGAGCGTCTCGGTTCTTGTAAAGGTCATAAGAGAACGCCCCCAACATCGTGGGCATCGCCAGAAAGAACGAGAATTCGGCGGCCGAGCGCTTGTCGGCCCCCAGAAGCAGTGCCCCGACGATTGTCGCACCCGATCGCGACACGCCGGGGATCATCGCCATGCACTGGAACAGGCCAATCTTCAGCGCCATGGACAGCGGAAATTCCTCGGCCCGGGTATGGCGCGGTGTGGTGGCATGGCGATCCACCCATAACAGGACCAGTCCGCCCAGAATCAGCATGACCGCGATCAGCATCGGCGATTCGAACAGGACCGTCTTGATGAAGTCATGCGCCAGAACGCCGATCACCACTGCGGGCAGAAAGGCCACCAGCACCGCCGTCACGAAGCGGCGTGCCGCCGGATCATGCGGCGCATCGGACAGGATCTGCCAGATCCGCCCCGCATAGACGCCCAGGATCGCCAGCAGCGCGCCCAACTGGATTAGCACCTCGAAGGATCGCGCGGGTGACTCAAATCCCAGGAAGTGGCCTGCCAGAAGAATGTGACCCGTCGACGAGACCGGAATGAATTCGGTCAGCCCTTCGAGAATCCCGAGGACGGCTGCCACGATCGTGTTTTGCGCCATCAGTTGTCGCGCAGGTTCTTTGCAGAACGCTTGATCGCGTCATATTGCCCCGACGGGCGGAAGCGCCAAAGATAGCCGTCGATGACCGAGCCCGCGGCAATCGGCTCGATCCCCAATTCCTTGAAGCCTCGGGCCCCGGGGGAAACCACGTTGTCGGTCCGCAACAGCGCAAGCTGGTCGCGGCTGAGCGTGGTATTGGTGAACAGGCCTCCGGTCAGGGTCTGCATCAAGTCCAGCACCCCGGCCCCGATCCGGGCGACCGGAAAGGGCAGGTTCACGATGGCCTTGCGGCGATGGACCGTGCCCAGGACCTGGTTGACGATCTGCCGCATGGTCAGGACCTCGGGGCCGCCCAGCTCATAGATGCCCGGCTCGGCCTCGCCCGTCGCGCCCAAGACCGCCGCCCGTGCCACGTCCTCGACAAAGACGGGCTGCATGCGGGTGCGACCGCCGACGATGGGCAGGACCGGCGCCATCCGCGCCATGGCTGCAAACCTGTTGTAGAAGTTGTCGTCCGGCCCGAAGATCACCGAAGGGCGCAGCACCACCGCGTCGGGGCGATGGGCCAGCACGGCAGCCTCGCCTCGCGACTTGGATGCGATGTAGCCGCTGTCCGATTCGGTATCGATGCCCAGGCCCGAGATATGGACGATCCGCTCGACGCCCAGTTCGGCGGACAGGCGGGCGATGTTCTCGGCACCTTGTTCGAAGACGGTGTGAAAGGTGCTCTTGCCTTGGGCCGTCAGGATGTTGACGCAGTTGACGGCGGCATCGGCACCGGTCAGCGCAGCACGGACCGACATCTCGTCCCGGATATTGCACATGACGGGCATCACCTGGCCCACCACGCCATAGGTGCGGGTGAACAGCGCTTCGTCCGGGCGGCGCACCGCGATCCGCACGCGCCAGCCTTGCTTGGCCATCAGCCGGGCCACCTGCCGGCCGACAAATCCCGATCCGCCGAAGATCGTGACCAGTTTCGCCATGGGCGTCTCGCCTCCCTCTCATGTGCCGAATATCGTGCGATCCTTACTCTTGCGCAGCGGCTGCGGCAAGGCGCTGCAGGGTCGCGGCACCGGTCCCGGCAAGGGCAATCCCTTGCCTGTCAAAAAACTGTTGAAAAGATGCTCGACCCCCATTGACGGCCCCCACCACTGTCTTTAATCAGCCGCTCACACCACCTGCCCAGGTGGCGGAATTGGTAGACGCGCACGGTTCAGGTCCGTGTGCCGCAAGGCGTGGAGGTTCGAGTCCTCTCCTGGGCACCAAGAAACACCCCCGGCCGCAAGGCTCGGGGGTTTTTCTTTGTCCGCGGCACGATGTGGTCGCGTGATTTTCACTGGATAGGCGCCGCGCTTTCTGGTCAGAAAGGCGCCAGACAGGCTGACCCGCGCGCGGTACAGCGATCCCATGCAGGACAGACGATGAGCATCCATCTGTATCCCAACGACCTTCCCGATGGCCTCGTGCTTGGCCCCGTGGTCGCCATTGACACCGAGACGATGGGCCTGGACCCGCGCCGCGACCGCCTTTGCCTGGTTCAGCTGTCGTCCGGCGACGGCGAAGCGCACCTGGTCCAGATCGACCGCGGCCAGACCGAGGCGCCAAACCTGACGCGCCTTCTGACCGATCCCAAGATCCTGAAGCTGTTCCATTTTGGCCGCTTCGACATCGCCGCGCTGGAAAATGCCTTTGGAGTGGTGACTGCGCCCGTCTGGTGCACCAAGATTGCCTCCAAGCTGGTTCGCACCTTCACCGACCGCCACGGGCTGAAATATCTGCTCAGCGAACTGGTCAGCGTGGATGTCAGCAAGCAGCAGCAGACCAGTGACTGGGGCGCGGCCGATCTGACGGACGCGCAACTGGAATACGCGGCATCCGACGTCCTGCACCTGCACAAGCTGAAGGAAGCGCTGGAGGAACGGCTCAAGCGCGAGAACCGTCTGGGGCTTGCCCAAGCCTGCTTTGACTTCCTGCCGGCGCGTGCCCATCTGGACCTGCTGGGCTGGGGCGACGAGAACGACATCTTCCAGCACTAGCGTTCCTGTTGCCGGGGCAGCGGCTATGTCCCTGACCTTGGCGGATGTCGGAACAAGGATGAAAGGGCCGCGCATGGCAAATTACATCGAGACGGCGCGACGGGTGATTCGGACCGAGATCACCGGTCTTGAGGCGCTGGCCCAAGGCATGGGCCAGGAATTCTCCCATGCGGTCGAGATGATCCTGGCGGTCAAGGGACGGGTGATCGTCTCCGGCATGGGCAAGTCGGGCCATGTCGGACGCAAGATCGCAGCCACGCTGGCCTCGACCGGGACGCCCGCACAGTTCGTGCATCCTGCCGAGGCCAGCCATGGCGACTTGGGCATGGTGACTCGGGACGACTTGGCACTGGTTCTTTCCAACAGCGGCGAAACGCCGGAACTGGCCGATCTGATCGCGCATACGCGACGCTTCCGCATCCCCTTGATCGGGGTGGCGGCGCGGCCGTCCTCGACCCTGATGCGGCAGGCGGATCTGGGACTGGTCCTGCCGGCGGCCGACGAGGCCTGCGGGAACGGGATCGTGCCCACCACGTCGACCACCATGACGTTGGCTCTGGGCGATGCGCTGGCGGTGGCGCTGATGGAGCATCGGCAGTTCACGCCCGAACATTTCCGCACCTTCCACCCCGGCGGCAAGCTGGGCGCGCTGCTGGCGAAGGTGGGCGACCTGATGCATTCCGACATGCCCCTGGTGGCCGAGGATGCGCCCATGTCCGATGCATTGCTGGTCATCAGCCAGAAGGGGTTCGGCGTCACCGGTGTCGTCGATGCCTCGGGCGCGTTGGTCGGGATCATCACGGATGGTGACCTTCGGCGGCATATGCAGGGTCTGCTGGCTCTGGACGCGGCTGCCGTCATGACTCGCGCGCCCCGGACCATTGCCCCCGGCGCGCTTGCCGAAGCGGCCTTGGCCCAGATGCAGGAACGCAAGATCACCTGCCTTTTTGCAGTGGAGGACGGCCTGCCCCGCGGAATCCTCCATATCCACGACTGCCTGCGCGCAGGGCTTGTCTAGGGATGAACCGCACGCGCGTCGTCCGCTGGCTTCGTGTGCTGCTGCCTTTGGCGGCCTTGGCGATGCTGTCGACGATGTTCCTGTTCTCGCGCCGGTCGGACACCGAATCGCGCATCCCTTATGCCCAGGTCGATGCCGAGGCCGCCGCCCGCGAAGGACGCATCGTCGCGCCCGAATACAGCAGCGTCACCAAGGACGGCACGACACTGGCCCTTCGCGCCGCCAGCGTTGCGCCCCGGACAGGCGGCGGAGCGGGCCAGGACCTGCGCCTTGACTGGCAGCGCCCCGACGGGCTGGTGGCGGAGGTGGCCGCGCCATCCGGCGGCATGACCGACGGGCGGGTCTGGCTTGACGGTGGCGTCACGATGGACACCTCGACCGGCTGGCAGATTCGGACCCGACGGGTCGAGGCGGCAACGGCATTGGCCGAAATCATCGCGCCCGAGGGGATCGAGGCCGAAGCTCCGTTCGGTCGGATCGAGGCTGGGCAAATGCGGCTGGCCCCCAATGAGAACGCGCCGGATGAACCGGCAATCTTGAATTTTTTCGGCGGCGTGCGTCTGATATACCGGCCGTGACCGGACCGGCCCCCACAGGCTGGCCCCACGAATTGGCATTGACCTCAAGCAAGGACCCATCGGATGCATCGCCCCCTGCTGATCGCCTTGGCGCTGGCCGCCGCGCAGCCCGCTTTTGCACAGAACACCACCTTCGGGGGGATGCGAGCCGATGTCTCGGCTCCGGTCGAGGTGGCGGCCGACAACCTGACCGTGAACCAGACCGACGGCAGCGCGCTGTTTTCCGGAAATGTCGTGATCGGGCAGGGGGAAATGCGTTTGTCCGCGGACGAGGTGACGGTCCGGTATGCCCAGGGCGGGCAGAACCGCATCAGCGCCCTGACGGCCAGCGGGAATGTCACGCTGGTGTCGGGCGCGGATGCGGCCGAAGCCCAGCAAGCGGTTTATGACGTCGAGGCAGGCAACGTGGTCCTGACCGGCGACGTGCTGCTGACCCAAGGAAACAACGTGCTGTCGGGCGAGCGGCTGACGGTCGATCTGGCCAGCGGTTCGGCGCAGGTCCAAGGCCGTGTCCGGTCCGTCCTGCAACCGGGCGGCAACTGATGCGCCGCATGCCTGTGCAGGACGGGGCGGGGCTGGAGGTGCGGGGGCTACGCAAGTCCTATCGCAACCGGCCCGTCATCCGCGATGTATCGGTCGACCTGAAGCGGGGCGAGGTCGTGGCGCTGCTGGGGCCCAACGGTTCGGGCAAGACCACCTGCTTTTACTGCATCGCCGGCCTGGTGACGGCGGATGCGGGACAGGTTCTGATCGATGGCCGCGATGCCACGCGTCTGCCGATGTTCCGCCGCGCCCGGATGGGCATCGGGTATCTGCCACAGGAAATGTCGATCTTTCGCGGCCTGACGGTCGAACAGAACATCATGGCCGTCCTGGAAGGCGCGCTGGACGATCCGCGCCACCGCCGCGACCGGCTGGAGGAACTGCTGGGCGATTTTTCGATCACGCATCTGCGCAATGCGCCCGCCTTGGCTCTGTCCGGTGGCGAACGGCGCCGGGCCGAGATCGCGCGTTGCCTGGCCTCGGATCCCAGCTTCCTGCTGCTGGACGAACCCTTTGCGGGAGTCGATCCCATTGCCGTGGGGGAAATCCGCACCTTGGTCCACGCCCTGAAGTCGCGCGGCATCGGCGTGCTCATCACTGATCACAACGTGCGCGAGACCCTGGGGATCGTGGACCGCGCCTATATCCTGCACGACGGGCATGTGCTGATGTCCGGAACGACCGACCAGATCGTGGCCGATCCAAAGGTGCGCGAGGTTTATCTGGGCGAAAGCTTCCGCATGGCCTGATGCCCTCTGCCGATGGCGGATGAATTCGTGGTCACGGGCTTGTGCATACCGTTGACAGAACTGATCGGCTGTCACCAAATTGATAAATGCGGGTGCGGGACTGCCGCAGCCGTCAAACCCGTCCCAGCCCTTGCCGGCGTTTCGAACGGGGCCGGTAAGGGCAGGTCGGGCAACCGGAGAGGAAAGACGATGCGCTATACCATCAGCGGAAAACACATCGATGTCGGAGATGCGCTCAGCACGCATGTGAAATCCGAATTGGGCGAAACGATCGAGAAATATTCCCAACGTCCCACCGATGCGACAGTGACCTTTTCGAAGGACGGCCACCAGTTCCTGTGCGACGCGGTGGTTCACCTGTCGACCGGCCTGAATGTCCAGGCGGGTGGATCGGCGGCCGACATCTATGCCGCGTTCGAGGCATGCCGCGAGCGGATGGACAAGCAGCTGCGCCGCTACAAGCGCCGTCTCAAGGATCATCACAACGGCAATACCGGGCCGGTTGTCTTCGGCGAAGCCGACAGCTATGTGCTGGCCGCCGACGAGGATGAATGGGAATCGCAGGACAGCGGCCTGCAGCCGATCATCATCGCCGAGATGGAATCGCGTGTCCCGACCCTTTCGGTGGGTGATGCCGTGATGCAGATGGAACTGTCGGGAACCCCGCTGCTGGTGTTCCGCAACGAGAAACATGGCGGCGTCAACGTCGTCCACCGCCGCGAAGACGGCAATGTGGGCTGGATCGACCCGCGCGGAAATGGCTGATGCCCTTCGCGCATGACGCCTGATATACTGTGCCGCCCCCGACGATCCCGTTGGGGGCGGGCAGCTTGGGAAAGATGCGACGAAATGCTACTCAGTGAAATCCTTCGGCCCGGGGCTGTCCGATCCTTGGGTCAGGTCACCTCGAAGAAACGCCTGTTCCAGGAACTGGCAGATCTGGCGCATGTCGAATACGGGCTTGGCGCGGCCGAGGTGCTGGATGCCCTGCAGGAACGCGAAAGCCTGGGTCCGACCGGCGTGGGACAGGGCGTGGCGCTGCCGCATGCGCGCCTGCATGGTCTGGACAAGGTGGCGGGCCTGTTCCTGCGTCTGGAAAAGCCGCTGGATTTCGATGCGGTCGACCGCCAGCCGGTTGATCTGGTCTTCGCGTTGCTGGCCCCCGAAAGCAGCGGAGTCGATCATCTCAAGGCGCTGGCGCTCGTGTCGCGGACGTTGCGCGACCAGGACCTGCGCGCCAAGCTGAGGGCCAATGATGACGCCGTGGCGCTGCATGCTGTCCTGTCTGCCGCCCAGGGCATCAAGGCGGCCTGAAAGGATCGGCCGGAACAGGGTTTGGGAAATGTCCGATTCGGCCCTATGATGGGCATCCACCAGTCAGGAGGGTCCTTTTCCGATGAGCAAGCATCTGGCTGACCAACCCCGGACGCGCGGCATGTCGCGTTTGGCCGCTTTCCTGCAGCACGAGCGGGCAGACGGGCTGCACAAGGCAGTCCGCAGTCTTCACGCCCGCCCGCAGTCACGCACCGAGGCGGGGCGAAAGATCGCGGAATATCTGCGCATCGCGCGCGGGCGGCTCGGCTGAAGCCATGAAACAGGCCGCCCGGTGGGGCGGCCTGTTCGTCCGGGTTCAGGCGCGGACCAGCGCTTCATAGCTTTCGGCCACGTCGCGGGTGATCTGGCCGACCTGGAAATGCCAGTCGGCGATCTGGCCCACCGGCGTCACCTCGGCGGCCGTGCCGGTCAGCCAGCATTCCTGAAAGCCTTCCAATTCGTCGGGCAGGATGCGGCGTTCATGAACAGTGTAGCCCTTGTCCTTCAGCATCTCGATGATGGTCTGTCGGGTGATTCCGTTCAGGAAGCGGTCTGCTAGGGGCGTATGGATCTCTCCGTCACGCACGAAGAAGATGTTGGCGCCGGTCGCTTCGGCCACATAACCCTCCCAGTCCATGAACAGGGCGTCTGAACAGCCCTTGGCCTCGGCCGCATGTTTGGACATGGTGCAGATCATGTAAAGGCCGGCAGCCTTGGCGGCGGTGGGAATGGTTTCGGGGCTGGGACGCTTCCACTTGGCGACGTCCAGTTTCGCGCCCTGCCACTTGGCATCGCCGTAATAGCTGCCCCATTCCCAAGCGCAGACGGCCATGCGGACCGGGTTGCGCGCAGCCGAGACACCCATGTCGGGTCCTGACCCGCGCCACGCCACCACGCGGACATAGGCATTCTCGAACCCGTTGGCCTTCAGCACGGCTTCCTTGGCGGCGTCGATCTCTTCGGCGGAATAAGGGATCGGCATGTCCAGCAAACGGCCGGACTCGATCAGGCGCAGAGAATGCTCGTGGCTTTTGAAGATCTTGCCGTCATAGCAGCGCTCGCCTTCGAAGACCGAACTGGCATAGTGCAGGGCGTGGGTCAGGATGTGCACCTTGGCATCGCGCCAGTCGACCAGTTCACCATCCATCCAGATCTTGCCGTCGCGATCGTCGTAAGCCGCCGTCATCTCTTTCTCCATCCGCCGCCCGTTTTTCCGATTCTTGCGTTTGTCAGGGCGTATTTGGCATGTTTGTTACGCAAGATGCTTGACGGCTAGCAATGGGTGCGTAGAAAGTCAACAACGCTGCCATATCGGGCAGGCTGGAAAAGGCGAGGGCCGGGATGCAGGAAAAGGCGCGGGTGCAGGCGATGGTGGGCGAGGATCTGCTGTTCCTGACCGACGATCAATTGCGCCGCGGGATCGAGGCCATGTTCTTTGCCTATCGTGCCTTCACGGCCGATCCAGACCTGATCCTGGCGGATCTGAATTACGGGCGCGCCCATCACCGCGCGCTGCATTTCATCCACCGCGAGCCGGGGCTGACGGTTACCTCGCTGCTGGCGGTGCTGGGCGTGACCAAGCAGTCGCTGAACCGTGTCCTGCGCACGTTGATCGAGGATGGACTGGTCGACAGCCGCATCGGCCGGCGCGACCGGCGGGAACGGCAGCTGCACCTGACCGCCGCCGGCCTCCAGCTGGAGCGCCGCTTGTCCGAGGCGCAGCGGGCCCGGATGCGCGCGGCCTATCGGAGGACCGGTCCCCAGGCCGTGGCCGGATTTCGGCAGGTTCTGGAAGCGATGATGGACCCCGAGACGCGGGCGCAGTATCAGGCGTTGAAGGATCTTCCCGAAGACCGTTGAGGCCCCATGACCGCTGCCCCCGATGTTCATCTGCTGGTCGTCGATGACGACGAACGCATCCGCGCGCTGTTGGGGCGGTTCCTGCGCAAGAACGGCTTCATGGTCAGCATGGCTCGGGACGCCGCACAGGCCCGTCGTCTGTTGGCAGGATTGGAATTCGACCTGATCGTCATGGACGTGATGATGCCGGGCGAGGATGGCCTGGCCCTGACCCGCGACCTGCGCACGCGCATCGACACGCCAATCCTGCTGCTGACCGCCAAGGGCGAAACCGAGGACCGCATTTCCGGCCTTGAAAGTGGCGCGGATGATTATCTGGCCAAGCCCTTCGAGCCGCGCGAGCTGCTGCTGCGGATTGGTGCGATCCTTCGTCGCGTGCCCGTGGTCGAGGTGGCACAGCCGAAATACCTGACCTTGGGGGCCTTGCGCTATGACACCGACAAGGGGGAATTGTGGAGCGGCGACGCCCCCCTGCACCTGACCGGCACCGAAACGGCCCTGTTGCGCCGTCTGGCCGCCAGCCGCGGCCAGCCTGTCAGCCGCACCGCCCTAATCGAGGACCTCGGCCGCGGCAGCAGTGACGAGGCCGAGAACGGAGAGCGTGCCATCGACGTCCAGATCACCCGCCTGCGCCGCAAGATCGAGCCCGACCCGCGCGAGCCGCGCTTTCTGCAGACCGTGCGCGGCACCGGCTACATGCTGGTGGTGGACTAGGGCCGCGCCGAGGCATAGCCTGCGCCGGTGATGGATCATCCGACATATCAGGGAATCGCGCTCGACGCAGAAACGGCGCTGGCGCTGCTGGACTGGCAGCTGGAAATGGGCGTGGACATACCGATGCTGGATACGCCCGTGGATCGCTTTGATCTGCCCGCGCGGGCACCGTCCGCGCCCCCCCCGCCTGCCAAGGCTGCGGCCCCCGCCTTTGCCCTTCAGCCTTCCGAGGATGACGATCTGGCAAGCCGGGTGGCTCAGGCCGAGGCCCTGGCGGCGGGTGCGGACAGCCTGGAGGCGCTGGCTGCAGCCCAGGAAGGGTTTGATGGGATCGAACTGAAGAAGGGGGCGCGGAACTTCTGCTTTGCGGATGGCAATCCCAAGGCCCGCGTCCTGGTTCTGGGCGAGGCGCCGGGCGACGAGGAGGACCGCCAAGGCCGCCCCTTTGTCGGCCGCGCGGGTCAGTTGCTGGACCGGATGTTCGCAGCCATCGGAGTGGCACGCGATGCCGTCGATGCCGAACGCGCGCTCTATATCGTGAACGTGCTGACATGGCGTCCACCGGGCAACCGCGACCCCAGTCCGGATGAAATTGCTGTGAGCCTGCCCTTCCTGCGCCGTCATGTCGAACTGGCCTCGCCCGATGTGATCGTTCTGATGGGCAACATCCCCTGCCAGGCGGCTTTGGGAAAGCGCGGCATTCTGCGGCTTCGTGGTCAGTGGGTGCAGGCTTTCGGGCGTCCGGCCCTGCCCATGGCCCATCCCGCCTATCTGCTGCGCAATCCCGCCGCCAAGCGCGAAGCGTGGAGCGACCTTCTGTCCTTGTCGGCACGGCTGGAATCGCTTTCCGTTTAGGTTTCGTTTCCGCATCATGCGTTGATCGGACCGCCCGCCACATGGACCTGACCGCATGCGTTTCCTGACCCGCAGCCTGATGGGGCTGTTCCTGACCTTTCTGACGATCGCCCTTCTGTTTCTGGCGGTTTTCCAGATATGGCAGGCACTGGAAGCACGGCGCGCAGACAGCGGCCCGGCCCGTGCGCCGGCCGAACAGGTCTTTGCGGCCCGGCTGATCCCCATCGCGCCCGAGGTGATCCAGCCGCAGATGCAGGTCTTTGGCCAGGTACAGTCGCGCCGTCAGCTGCAGCTGCGCGCCGGCGCATCCGGCCGGATCGTCCAGATGGACCCCGCCCTGCAGGAAGGCGGGACCGTTGTCGCCGGCCAGCTGCTGGCCCGCATCGATCCCTCGGCCGCGCAGGCCGCGCTGGACAGCAGCCAGGCCGAACGCGATGATGCGCAGGGCGTGCTGGAGGATGCACGCCGCGCCGTCGGCATCGCGGCCGAGGATCTGACAGCCGCCGAACGCCAGGCCGAACTGCGTCAGGCGGCGGTGGCGCGGCAGGAACAGCTGTCGGGCCGTGGTCTTGGCACCAGTCTGGACCGTGAAACCGCCGAACTGGCGGCCTCGACCGCTCAACAGGCCGTGATCAGTCGCCGCGCTGCACTGGCCGATGCCGAAAGCGCCGTGACCGCTGCCAAAAACGCCCTGCGCCGGGCCGAGATCGCCCTGTCCGAGGCACGCCGGGCCTTGGCCGACACCGAGATCCGCGCGGGCTTCGACGGCCGCGTGACCGAGGTGATGGCGGTCGAGGGGGGATTGGTCAGCCTGAACGAACAGTTGGCGCTAATCATCGATCCCGACGCGCTGGAGGTGCAGGTGCCGCTGTCGCTGGACCAGTTTGCCCGACTGGCGGCGGAGGGCAGCCGTTTGCAGGACCACCCGGTGACCGTGACGCTGGACGACAGCGGCCGGATGGCGGCGCGTGCACAGTTGGACCGCGCGGCCGCATCGGTCGCCGAAGGAACGGCGGGACGTGTCGTGTATGCTCGCATCACCGAAGGGGGCGAACGGTTGCGGCCCGGTGACTTTGTCCGCACGCAGATCGCCGAACCGGCCATCCCTGATGCGGCCCGGATCCCCGCTGCGGCGGTGGGTGCGGATGGCGCCGTCCTGGTTGCGGGTGACGAAGGACGGCTGACGGCCATGCCGGTGACCGTGCTGCGGCGGCAGGGGGATGACGTCATCATTGCCGTTCCCGCAGCTCTGGCCGGGACGCAGGTCGTGGCCGAGCGCGCGCCGCAGCTGGGAACCGGCATCCGGGTTCGCGACGCCGCGCAGGATCGCGGGGAAGGACCCGCGGGTCCGCGCCGCCCCGAACAACAGGTCCGCCGGAACGAGGGTGCAAGCCGTGGCTGAGGGTCGCGGCCTCGTGTCCCTGTTCGTCCGCCATGCCACCTTGGCCAATCTTCTGCTGGCGGTCATGGTGGTGGCGGGCCTTTACGCTGCGCCCCGGCTGCGGGCGCAGTTCTTTCCCGATACCGTGGTGCAGGAAATCGATGTCACCGTCCGCTGGGACGGCGCGGGCGCGGATGATGTGGATCGTTCGGTCGTGGGAGTGCTGGAGCCGGCCCTGATGGGCGTCGAGGGTGTGGACCTGACCTCCAGCCAAGCCAGCCAAGGTTCGGCCCGCCTGCGGCTGGAATTCGAACCGGGCTGGGACATGTCTCGCGCGACGGCCGAGGTGGAAACCGCCATCGGCGCGGCGGGCGATCTGCCCGAAGGCGCCGAGGATCCCGAGATCACGCGTCGGGCCTGGCGGGATTCCGTCGCCGACGTGGTCATTTCAGGTCCGGTGGGGCTGGACCAGCTGGGCCGCATCGCGGATGACCTGTCGAACCGGCTTTATGCGCGCGGCGTGACGCGGCTTGGGGTGGCTGGAATCTCGGCCCCGGAAACGCTGGTCGAATTGCGCATGGCGGACCTGATCCGCCACGACCTGACGATGGAGGAGGTCGCTACCGTCATTTCCGCCGCCGCCGCGCCCACGCCGGCAGGGGACATCGCCTCGGGAACGGCGCGGGTGCGGACGGGATCCGAGACGCGCGATCCGGCGGCGGTGGCGTCCCTTGTCCTCAAGGCGCTGCCGGACGGCACGCAGCTGACGGTCGGGGACGTGGCGCGGGTCAGCGACAGCGGCATCGGGCGCGACATCGCCTACTTCGTCCGGGGCGATCCCGCCGTGACGGTCGCTGTCCAGCGCAGCGCCTCGGGCGATGCCATCGGCATGCAGCGCGAGGTCGAGGCTGTCGTCGCGCAGATGGAGCCCGCCCTGCCGCAGGGCGTCACCATGGAACTGGTCCGGGCCCGGGCCGAACTGATCTCAGGTCGGCTGTCGCTGCTTCTGGACAATGCGGTCCTGGGGCTGGTGCTGGTTTTGGGCCTCTTGTTCCTGTTCCTGAACGCCCGCACCGCCATCTGGGTGGCGGCGGGCATCCCTGCCTCGCTGCTGGCGGCCGTGGCCCTGATGTATATCGCGGGCATGACGATCAACATGATCTCCTTGTTCGCGCTGATCCTGACGCTGGGCATCATCGTCGACGATGCGATTGTGGTGGGGGAACATGCCGATTACCGCGCCCGCAAGCTGGGCGAGCCGCCGCAGGTCGCGGCGGAGCGTGCGGCCTTGCGGATGGCGGCGCCGGTCATATCCTCGACCCTGACCACGGTGATCGCCTTTGCGGGGCTGGTGCTGATCAGCGGGCGCTTTGGCAGCCTGGTGGCGGATATACCGATGACTGTCATCCTGGTGCTGGTGGCATCCCTGGTAGAATGTTTCCTGATTTTGCCCAACCACATGGCGCATGCCCTGGCCCACAGCGCCAAGGACCGCTGGTACGACCGCCCGTCAAAGGTGGTGAACCGCTGGCTGGACCGCTTCGTGATGCACGGGCTTCGTCCGTTGACGCGACTGGTGCTGGTCGCGCGCTATCCGGTTCTGGCACTGACCCTGGCGGGTTTGTCATGGTCCGCGACGATGTTGATGACGGGCACCGTGCCCTGGCGGTTCTTTGACGCGCCTGAGCAAGGCAGCGTGTCGGGAAACTTTGCCATGCTGCCCGGTGCGACGCGCGAGGACACGCTGCGGGTCATGGGCTTGGTGCAGGAGGCCGTGGAAGGGGTTGCCGCCACATACGAGGATGAATACGGCACCAATCCCATCACCCACATGATGACGCAGATCGGCGGCAATTCCGGCCGTCCGCTGCCCGGCGCGGAAACCAAGGAGGCCGACCTGCTGGGCGCCGTCCAGATCGAACTGATCGACCCTGATTTCCGCCCTTATTCCAGCTTTGAATTCGTTTCGGCCCTGCAGGAGGCCATGCCCTCCGATCCCCGGCTGGAAACGATCAGCTTCCGCGGTTTTCGCACCGGACCCGGAGGGGATGCGATTTCCGTCCGCATGACAGGGGCCGACGCCGCCCAGTTGAAGGCGGCGGCCGAGGGCCTGAAGCAACAGCTGGCGGATTTCCCGGAAGTGTCTGCGTTGGAAGACAGCATGGACTATGACAAGGAAGAACTGGCGCTGCAGCTGACGCCCCAGGGTGAGGCACTGGGCTTCACCACGGCCGGTCTGGCGCGGGAACTGCGCCAGCGGCTTGGCGGGATCGAGGCCGCGACCTTTCCGGTCGGTACCCGCACCGGGGCAATCATGGTCGAATTGCCCGAAGAGGAACGGCAGGCCGACTTCCTTGACCGCATGATGATGCGTGCCGGTTCGCATCAGTGGGTGCCCTTGTCCGATATCGTGACAGTGACGTCCGAAGCCGGGTTTTCGGTGGTGCGACGGGAAAACGGGGAACGGATGATCCTCGTCACGGGCGACATCTCGGGCGACGATCCGGCGCGCGCGGCCCAGATCACCCAGGATCTGCAGGACCGGCTGATGCCTGATATCGCCGCCCGCTTTGGTGTCACCTTTGACGTCACCGGCCTGGCCGAGCAGGAGCGGGAGTTCCTGAACGACGCATTGACCGGATTCGGTCTGGCGATGCTGGGGATCTACATGGTGCTGGCCTGGATATTTGCCAGCTGGGCACGGCCCTTTGTGGTGATGTCGGTCATCCCCTTCGGCCTGATCGGGGCGGTCTGGGGCCATGCCAGCTGGCAGCTGCCCATGAGCATGTTCTCGATCGTGGGGCTGATCGGCATGGCGGGGATCATCATCAACGATTCCATCGTGCTGATATCGACCGTGGACGAGTATGGGCGCACGAGAGGCCTGCGTCCGGCCATCGTGGACGCGGTGGCCGACCGGTTCCGGCCGGTGCTGCTGACCACGGCCACGACCGTTCTGGGGCTGGCGCCATTGCTTTACGAGCGCTCGTCGCAGGCCTTGTTCCTCAAGCCGACGGTGGTGACGCTGGCCTATGGTCTGGCGTTCGGGATGGTGCTGGTGCTGCTGGTCGTGCCCGCGGTGCTGGCCGTGGGGGCCGATATCTGGCGGGCACGGCAAGGGTTCCGGCGCAGCCTGCGGGCGGGCGCCATGCAGGGCACGTTCCGTCGCGCCAGTGGAGCAGCGGCGGCAGGCTTGGTGCTGACGCTGGTGCCGTTGACCGTGGTCCCGGCCTTGGGGGTGACGCTGCCGCACTGGTGGCCGGTTGCATCGTCGGTCGGGTGGGCCTTGGGTCTTTACGCGCTGCTTCTTGGCCTCATCATGCTGGGCGCCGGATTGGCAATCACCCGCCGCAGCGGGCTCAAGGGTTAGCCTGACGGTTCGCAGCCCAGCATTTCAACCGCGCTGGCGCCTGCGCCCTGGCCCGAGACGACGGTGAGGCGCAGCTGGTTGTGGTCCAGTGCAAAGGGTTGTCCTGTCGGGCCCACCATCTCGACCGCCGCCTGAGGTCCCTCTGGCCCTTGCACGAGATCCGCGCCTGATACCCAGACATCGGGCCGATCCGTCAATTCCACTGCGGCCAGGGTGGCGTCCGGCCCGGGCAGACCGATCAGGACGCGCAGCCCGTCCGTGATCGGCGTGACGTGGCAGGCGGGACGATCCTGCAGCCGGACGGGTTCAGCCTCAAGCGCCTTCCTGATGGCAGGGTCGGCAAGCGCCCTAGCCTTTGGCGCCATCAGGTTCAGCTGTCCGGGGACGCAGATGTTTTCGCACAATCCCAGGTCGATCTGGGCCTTGACCGTGATCGGCAGGGCCGGATCCACGGCATGAGCGGTAAAGGGCAGAACAAGATGGTCGTGATAGCCCATTTCCAACCTCTCGCCGGACCGGATGGCCTCGGGGGCCGGCCAGTGGAAGGTGACGCCTGAAAGGTTCTGCGACCCTTCCCATTCGAAATGGGGGGGCAGGCCGGTATCGCCCGGGCTGCGCCAGTAGGTTTTCCAACCAGGCTGCAGTTGCAATTCCAGCGCCAGCACCCGGTTTCCGGCACGATCGGTCCAGCCCGGCAGCAGGCGTGCCGCCTCCAGCCCAGGCGGCAGATCCTGTCGCGCGGCTTGGCCTTCCGCCTCCTGCGCCTGGGCAGACGCAAGGGGATAAAGCAGGGTCAGAAGGACCAATGTCACGAGGTGCATGTTCATGCTGTCAGCCATAGCGGCCCAAATGCACCTCTGAGAAGTCACAAATCCGCGCAAGGCTTGCAACATTCCGTCCCGATCACGATTTAAACGAAAAAGGAGCGATGATGAGCAGCACCCCCTTCGACCAATCAGGGCCGCATCTGAACCTTGGTGATGCCGACCCCCAGAACCTGACGGGCAAGATCCTGATCGCGATGCCCGGCATGGCTGATCCGCGTTTCGAACGCTCGGTCGTGCTGGTTTGCGCGCATTCGGAAGAAGGTGCGATGGGACTGGTCCTCAACCACCCCCTGCCCGAAATCGATTTTGGCGACCTTCTGGAACAGCTTGGGATTCAGGCGGATGACCAGACGCGCCGGATCGAGGTCCGCTTTGGCGGCCCGGTCGAGCCGGGGCGGGGCTTTGTCCTTCACAAGGTGGCCGAGCATGGCGAGGATCCCGAAGGGCGGCTGCGAATCGGGCAGGCTCTGGCGATGACGACTACCCGCGACATCCTTGAGGATCTGGCGCATGGCCAGGGGCCGGATCCGGCGGTGTTGGCCTTGGGCTATGCGGGCTGGGGGCCGGGGCAACTGGAATCGGAGATGCTGGCGAATGGCTGGCTGACCGGTGATGGCGCCGAAGATCTGATCTTCGATTCTTCGGATGACGACAAATGGCAGCGTGCATTGCGTGCCCAGGGGGTCGACCCGTCACTCCTGTCGGCCGCCGCCGGCCGTGCCTGATCCTGTGATGCGGCCCGGGGGCCCCGCCTCTAGGCCGTAAAGCCACCGCCCTTTGGCAAGGCGTGCAGGGGGCGATCCGCCCCCCGTTCATCACCCTGTCAATTGATTTGCGGGAAGAACCGGTCTGACGGCGTGAAGATCTCGCATCCCTCAGCCGTCACGCCGATCGAATGCTCGAACTGCGCGGACAGGGACTTGTCGCGCGTGACGGCAGTCCAGTCGTCGGCCAGAACCTTGGTTTCGGGGCGGCCCAGGTTGATCATCGGCTCGATGGTGAAGAACATGCCTTCTTCCAGCACCGGACCTTTTCCGGGGCGGCCAAAGTGCAGCACGTTCGGCGGGGCATGGAACACGCGTCCGATGCCATGGCCGCAAAAGTCGCGAACCACCGACATCCGGCGTTCTTCGGCATAGGTCTGGATCGCTGCGCCGATGTCGCCAAAGGTGGCGCCCGGACGCACGACCTCGATCCCCTTCATCAGGGCGTCATGCGTGACCTGCAGCAGGCGCTGCGCCTTCAACGGAGCGCGTCCAGCCACATACATGCGGCTGCTGTCCCCGAACCAGCCGTCCAGGATCACCGTCACGTCGATGTTCAGGATGTCCCCATCCTTCAGCACCTTGTCACCCGGGATGCCGTGGCAGACAACGTGGTTCACGCTGATGCAGCTGGCATGCTGGTAGCCGCGATAGCCGATCGTGGCCGAAGTCGTGCCCAGTTCCTCGACCCGGGCGCGGATGAAATCGTCCAGCGCCCCGGTGGTCGTTCCCGGCTGCACCATCGGTCCCACCTCGTCCAGGATCCGTGCGACGACGGCGCCCGCGCGGCGCATCCCGTCGAAGTCCTCGGGCATGTGGATGCGGATGCCCTCGCGGGTGATACGGCTTTCGTCCATCGCAGATCCTTTCTTCATCCGGCCTAGATAGAGACGCAGGCCCACTTGTTCCAGCCCTTCGCGCGGGCATAGAAAGACGGAACCGCATCCAGAAGGGAACTACGCCCATGCAATCCGACAACCCTACCGCCGCAATTCTGGTCATCGGGGACGAGATCCTGTCGGGCCGTACCCGCGAGGGGAACGCCCACCACCTGGCTCAGGTCCTGACCGCCACCGGCTTCGACCTGCGCGAGATCCGCGTCGTGGCTGATGATCACGGCCGTATCGTGGCGGCAATCCGGGCTCTCGATCACAGTCTGGGGGGCGACTATGACCTCCTGTTCACCTCGGGCGGGATTGGGCCGACCCATGATGACATCACCGCGGATGCGGTCGCCGATGCCCATGGCACCACCGTCGCGATCCACCCCGAGGCGCGCGCCCTGTTGCAGGATCGCTGCGACCGCATGGGGATGGAGCTGACGGAAAACCGTCTGCGCATGGCACGCATTCCGGTGGGGGCAACGCTGATCGACAATCCTGTTTCGGCTGCGCCCGGTTTTTCCATCGGCGGCACGCATGTCATGGCCGGCGTGCCCGAAGTGTTTCGCGGCATGGTCGACTGGCTGATCCCGCGCCTGCCCGGCGGCCGTCCCGTTCAGTCCCTGACGGTCGAGGTGCGGCGCGGGGAAAGCGACGTGGCCGAGGATCTCAAGGCCGTGGCTGCCGAGTACGGCGACCTTTCCCTTGGCTCCTACCCTTTCCGGGACGACACCGGCTGGGGTACGAACCTGGTGGTGCGCGGCCTGGATGCAGGACGCGTGGACCAGGCCATGGCCGCGTTGCGCGCGCGGATCGGGGTCTGATGACGCGTCCGGATGCCGGACTGGCTGCAGCTTTCGAGGCGACCTGGCCGTCTGCCGAGACCTGCCGCTGCGGCGGCCTGCAGGTCGGGCGGGGATTGGGGGCCGGCGGGCGGGTCAGTTCGGCCCTTGCGGTTGCGCCGTGGGACAGGGATGACCTGGACGCCGCCGAGGCCCGGCACGCGGCATGGGGGCAGGCGCCCCTGTTCCGCGCCTGGGATGACGACAGCGCCCTGACCGATGCCCTGATCGGACGGGGATATCATATCCAGAACCCGACCCTGGTCATGATCGCGCCCGTTGCCACTCTGACCGATCGCCCGCTGCCCCCGGTGACGGCCTTTTCCGTCTGGCCTCCCTTGGCGATCCAGCGCCAGATCTGGGCCGCAGGCTCCATTGCCCAGGCCCGCCAAGCGGTGATGGAGCGTGTGGCGCAGCCGAAGGCGGCGCTTTTGGGCCGCATCCGCGACCGCGCCGCCGGTGCCGGTTTCGTTGCCTGCCATCAGGACGTGGCCATGGTTCACGCGATCGAGGTTCTGCCCCCATTCCGCCGCCAAGGTCTTGCGGGGTGGATGATCCGACAGGCTGCCTTCTGGGCTGCCGGACATGGCGCGACCCGCATGGGTCTTGCCGTCAGCCGAGCCAACTCAGGCGCCGTAGCAACCTATGCCAGCCTCGGCTTTGCCGTTGCCGGCAGCTACGCCTATTACGCCCGCCCCTGATCCGGCTCTGGCCGGCCGGCATCGACCGCGACCGGTCCGCAGGGCCGGGCGCCACCGGATCGGTCCTGCAGTTCCGAAGGGACGGCCGTCACAACTCGGTCCGCAGTTCCCACAGGTCAGGGAACAGCACGATGTCCAGCATCCGGCGCAGATAGTTGACACCGGATGTTCCGCCTGATCCGCGCTTGAAGCCGATGATCCGTTCGACCGTCGTCACGTGGTTGAAGCGCCAGCGACGAAAGTAATCCTCGAAATCGACCAGTTTTTCGGCCAGTTCGTACAATTCCCAGTGCTTGGCGGGGTCACGATAAACCTCGATCCAAGCGGCTCGCGCGGCCGGGTCCGGCTGATGCGGCCGGTCCAGCACCGCGCGGGCCGGAACGTCGAAGCCCGCCGCCCGCAGCCGCCCCAGCACCTCGTCATAAAGCGATGGCCGCGCGGCCTCGGCCTGCAGCGCCTCGGCCAGATCCTCGCGATGGGCATGAGGGCCGACCATCGCCATGTTGCGGTTGCCCGCCACGAACTCGATCATCCGGTACTGGTGCGACTGGAAGCCGCTGCTCTCGGCCAGCGCGGGACGAAAGGTCGAATATTCGGACGGCGTCATCGTGCGCAGCACGTCCCATGCCGAATTCAGCTGTTCCATGATCCGCGCCACCCGGGACAGCATCTTGAAAGCCGGCCGCAGGTCGCCTGCAGCGATCCGGGCGCGGGCGGCACCCATCTCCAGCAGCGCCAGCTTCATCCACAGTTCGGAGGTCTGGTGCTGGATGATGAACAGCATCTCGTCATGGGCATCCGACAGCGGATGCTGGGCGGCCAGCAGGCGGTCAAGGCCGAGGTAGTCGCCATAGGACATCCGCCCGTCGAACGACATGCGGGCGCCTTCGGATGCGGGGTCAACGGTCATTGCTTCAGCCTGAACCTCTGGATCTTGCCGGTCTGGGTCTTGGGCAGGGCACTGCAGAAGACGACGCGGCGGGGATATTTGAACGGCGCAATCGCATCCTTGACGTGGCGCTGCAAGCGTTCGGCCATGGCCTGGTCCGCAACGGTTCCGGGAACCAGCACGACATGCGCTTCGACAATCTGGCCGCGCTCCGGATCCGGGGCGCCGATGACGGCACATTCCAGCACCTCGGGATGGGCCAGCAGGGCCGCCTCCACGTCCGGACCCGCGATGTTATAGCCCGAGGACACGATGATGTCGTCGCAGCGGGCGGCGAAATGAAACCGCCCGTCGTCATCCTGCCAGAAGGTGTCGCCGGTCAGGTTCCAGCCATCCTGCACATACTCGCCCTGCCGCCCGTCATTGAGGTACCGGCAGCCGGTCGGCCCGATGACCGCCAGCCGCCCCATCTCGCCGCGCGGAACCTCGGTCCCCTGGTCGTCCACGATCCGCGCGCGATAACCTTGCACCGGACGGCCGGTGCAGCCGGGATGACTGTCGTCCAGACGGTTGGTCAGGAAGATGTGCAGCATCTCGGTCGCGCCGATGCCGTCCAGGATCGGCTTGCCGGTCCGGTCGCACCATTCCTGCCAGATGGGGGCGGGCAGGGTCTCGCCCGCGCTGACCGCCACACGCAGGCTGGACAGGTCCGCGCCCTCCTGCATCGCGCGCAGCATGACCCGATAGGCCGTGGGTGCCGTCACGCAGACGGTCGCACGGTGGGTCTGGATGATCTCGATCATGTTCGGCGGCGAGGCGTTTTCCAGCAGGACCGCCGAGGCACCGAAGCGCAAGGGAAAGACCGCCAACCCGCCAAGCCCGAAGGTGAAGGCCAGGGGCGGGCTTCCGACGAACACGTCGTCGGGCGTCACGCCCAGCACCTCGCGCGCATAGCCGTCGGCGATGATCAGGACGTCGCGGTGGAAATGCATCGTGGCCTTGGGTTCCCCGGTCGAACCCGAGGTCATGCCCAGCAGCGCCACGTCGTCCCGCCCGGTCCGCACGGCCTGGAACCGCACCGGCTTGGTCAAGGCCGCCCGGTCCAGCTCGGCGTCATGGTTGGCGGTGCCGTCAAAGCCCACGACCGTGTTCAGAACCGCCGATCCTTTTGCCGCACTGACCAGTACGTCCATCAGCCGCGTGTCGCACAGCGCGTGACTGACCTGCGCCTTGTCGATCACCTGCGCCAGTTCCTTTTCGCGCAGCATCGGCATGGTGTTGACCACGACGGCCCCCGCCTTGGTCGCGGCCAGCCAGCAGGCCACCATCGCCGGGTTGTTGGCCGAGCGGATCAGCACCCGGTTCCCGGGCTTCACGCCGTAATCCTCGACCAGGGCATGGGCCAGCCGGTTGGTCCAGTCCGACAGTTCCTTGTAGGTCCGGGCGCGGCCGTTGCCGACCAGCGCGACCCGGTCGCCAAATCCGCGGTCGACCATGCGGTCGGTCAGTTCCGCCCCCACGTTCAGCCAGTCCGGATAATCGAAACCCGAAACGTCGATCACCGGCCAAGCCTCGGGCGGGGGCAGGCTGTCGCGCGTGAAGCTGTCCGTATGTCCGCTTGGTCCCAACGCTGCCATGATCCCTGTCCCCTGCTGTCAGTCCGGCACGACTGCCGTTGCCTCGATCTCGACCTTGGCCCGGTCCTCGACTAGGGCCACCACCTGCACCAGCGCCATGGCCGGGTAATGCCGTCCGATCACCTCGCGATAGGCCGCGCCGACCTCGCGCAAGGCCTCCAGGTATTCACGCTTGTCCGTGACATACCATGTCATCCGCACCAGGTGCTGCGGCCCCGCGCCTCCTTCGGCCAGGACCGCCATGATGTTTTCGAGCACCTGCCGCACCTGGCCCGCAAAGTCGTCGGTCTGGAACTGCTGGTCGGCATCCCAGCCCACCAGCCCGCCGGTAAAGATCATCCGCCCGCGCGCCATGACGCCGTTGGCATAGCCCGAGGCACGCTTCCAATGCGCGGGATGAAGGGGTTCATGCATGATAGGCCTCCAGCACGGTGCGGATATCGTCGGGCCAGGGCGAGGGCGTGAAGTCCTGCGCCATCCAGACCACGGTCGCCCTTGCCTCGATCCGGTCTTCGGCGGTGACGCGGAACCGGGCGCTGGTGCGGCCCAGATGCTCGACCTGCAGTTGCCAGTCCAGACGGTCGCCCAGACGCGAGGGCTTGCGGAAATCCATTTCCAGCCGCACCGTCGGCATTCCCTGGCCGGCGGCCATCATCGGGCCAAAGCCGTGGCCCACGATCTCGAGGAAGAAGTTCTCGACCATGTGGTTCACCATCTCGGCATAACGGGGATAAAAGACGATCCCCGCCGGGTCGCAGTGGCAGAACTCGATCGCGATGCTGCGGGTATAGGTCATGCGCCCTCCAGAACGCTGCGGGCGATGACCAGCCGCTGCACGTCGCTGGCCCCTTCATAGATGCGCAAGGCGCGGATCTCCCGGTAAAGGCTCTCGACAGCCATGCCGCTGCGCACGCCGTCGCCGCCATGCAGTTGCAGGGCCTGGTCGATGACCTCCTGCGCGGTCTCGGTTGCGTACAGTTTTGCCATTGCGGCTTCGCGGGTGATGCGGGGGGCACCCTGATCCTTGGCCCAGGCCGCGCGATAGACCAGCAGGGCGCTGGCATCGACCTTCAATGCCATGTCGGCCAGATGACCCTGGACCATCTGCAGGTCCGCCATGGGCGCGCCAAAGATCTGCCTTTGCCGCACCCGATGCAGGGCCTCGTCCAGCGCGCGGCGGGCAAAGCCCAGGGCGGCCGCGCCCACGGTCGGGCGGAAATGATCCAGCACCGTCATCGCGATCCGGAAGCCTTGGCCCGGCTGGCCGATCAGCGCCTCGCCGGGCAGGCGGACCCCGGTCAGGCGCAGATGCGCCAGCGGGTGCGGCGCCATCACCTCGATGCGGCTGACGACCTCCAGCCCCGGCGTGTCGGCGGGCAGCAGGAAGGCCGACAGACCCCTTGCCCCCGGTGCCTCGCCCGTGCGCGCGATGATGACGTAAACATCCGCGATCCCGCCGTTCGAGATATAAGTCTTTTCCCCGTCCAGCACCCAGTTCTCGCCCTCGCGGCGCGCGCTGGTTGCCACCCGCGCCACATCCGAACCCGAGCCCGGCTCGGTCAGCGCAAAGCCGGACAAGGCCTGCCCGCTGCGCGTCCGCTCCAGCCATGCGCGCTGCGCCGGGCTGCCGAACAGCGTCACCGCGCCCATGCCCAACCCCTGCATGGCAAAGGCGAAATCCGCCAGGCCGTCATGGCGGGCCAAGGTTTCGCGGATCAGGCACAGGCTGCGGATGTCCAGCGCCTCGCCCCCCGAATGGCGCAGCCATCCGGCCTGGCCCAAGGCCGCCACCAGCCCCCGGCAGGCCGCATCGACATCGCCATGATCCACCGGCAGCGCGCCCTGCGCCCAATCCTCCAGTTCCGCGGCCAGGACACGGTGGCGATCCTCGAAAAAGGGCCAGTCCAGAAAACTTCGATCCATCGTCCTGCTCATATCCTAAAGGGCCGCTCAGTTGCCTTCGAATACCGGTGTTTCCCTGGCGGCAAAGGCGCGATAGGCACGCTCGAAATCGCGGGTCTGCATGCAGATGGCCTGCGCCTGCGCCTCGGCCTCGATGGCCTGGTCCAGCCCCATGTTCCATTCCTGGTTCATCTGCGTCTTGGTGATGCCATGCGCCCAGGTCGGACCCGCCGCGATCCCCCGCGCCAGATCCATCGCCGCCGCAAGGACGTCATCGTGCAGGCTGTTCCAGAAGCCCCAACGCTCTCCTTCCTCGGCGCGCAGGACGCGTCCGGTATAGAGCAGCTCGGCCGCGCGGCCTTGGCCCACGATGCGCGGCAGCATCGCGCAGGCGCCCATGTCGCAGCCTGCCAGCCCGACGCGCGTGAACAGAAAGGCTGCCTTGGCCGAGGGCGCGGCCAGCCGCAGGTCCGCGGCCATCGCCATGATCGCACCCGCGCCGACGCAAATTCCCTCGACCGCCGCGATGACGGGCTTGTTGCAGTGGATCATGGCGCGGACCAGTTCGCCTGTCATGCGGGTGAACGCCAGCAACCGGGGCATCTCCATGCCGACCAGCGGGCCGATGATCTCGTGCACGTCGCCGCCCGAGCAGAAGTTGCCGCCATTGCTGGCCAGCACCACCACGTCCACGTCATCCGCATGGGCCAGTTGCCGGAAGCAGGCGCCCAGTTCGGCATAGCTGTCGAAGGTCAGGGGGTTCTTGCGCTCGGGGCGGTTCAGGCGGATCACGGCGATCCGGTCGTGCATCTCCCACAGGAAATGCTGCGGCGTCAGGTTGGCCATCTGGACGGGCGTCATTCGTTCCTCCCGGCGCGGGACAGGATCTCGCGCATCGTGTCAAGGTCGGTATCGGTCAGGTCGGCAAAGATGGCATCGACCTCAGCCTCGTGGCCGGCCGCCATGGCCTCGAAGGCAATCAGTCCTTCGGGGGTCAGGCGGACGCGGATGCGGCGGCGGTCGCCATCCTCGGCCTCGCGGCGGACCAGGCTGTCGGCCTCCAGCCGGTCGACCACGGCCGTGGCGTTCCCGTTCGACACCAGCAGCAGCCGTGACAGTTCGGACATCGTGACCCCGTCGCGGCGGCGCCACAAGGCGGCCATCACGTCAAAGCGGGGCAGGGTGGTCGCATGTTCGCGCCGCAGGTAATCGCGCAGCCGGTTCTCGGCCAGCCGCGTGACACCCAGCAGGCGGATCCAGGTCTTGAGGCGGCGCTTGGACAGGTCGGTCATGCGCCTTCGCCCCCATCCAGCACGATCGCCTGGCCGTTCACGCTGACCGCCGCATCCGAGGCCAGCCACAGCGCCGCACCCGTCACCTCGGACGGGGCGATCAGGCGGCCCTGCGGGTTGCGCCGGGTCAGGGAGGCCACGGCGGCATCACGGTCGCGGCCGGTCTTTTCCATGATGTTGTCGAGGGTGCGGCCCGTCATGGCGGTGTCCAGATAGCCGGGGCAGATCGCGTTCACGGTGATGCCCTTGGTCGCGACTTCCAGCGCCAGCGAACGGACCAGCCCCATCACCCCGTGCTTGCTGGCCGCATAGGCCGAGGCATAGGCCGCCCCCCGCAGCCCTGCGATCGAGGCGATGGCGATCAGCCGGCCGCCCGTCTCCATCTGCGCCAGCCCCTGCTGAAAGGTCAGAAAGGTGCCGGTCAGGTTCACCGCGATCATCCGGTGCCAGTGATCCAACGTGACCTTGCCAAAGGGTGCGGCCTCTCCGGCCCCGGCATTGGCGATGACGATCTGGCAGGGGCCTGCGGCGTTGAAGACCGCACGGACCTGTTCGGGGTCGCTGACATCACCCTGCACCGCGCGGATCGCGCCGCCCGCGACGCGATCAAGGCGCGCCTGGTCGCGACCGGTGATCACCACCTCGTGGCCCTGGGCGGCAAAGGCACGGGCCATGTCGGCGCCGGTGCCGCTGCTGCCACCGGTGATCAGGACGCGGCTCACGCGCGGAGCTCCTCGGCCTGTTTCTCGGCCAGGCGCCGCGCCTGGTCGCGGCCGGCCAGATAGGGCAGGGGCCAGACCGCGGCGGTGTCGCCCAGCGCGACTGCGGCATGCAGCGTCCAATAAGGGTCGGCCAGATGCGGGCGTCCGATGCAGACCAGATCCGCACGGCCCGCCATCAGGATGCCGTTGGCCTGATCGGCGTCGCTGATATTGCCGACCGCCATCGTCGCCAGCCCCGCCTCGTTCCGGATGCGGTCCGAAAAGGGCGTCTGAAACATCCGGCCATAAACTGGGCGCGCCAGGGATGTGGTCTGTCCGGCCGAGACGTCGATGATGTCCACCCCCGCCGCATGAAAGGCGCGGGCGATCTGCACGGCATCGGCGGGCGTGATTCCGTCCTCGGTCCAGTCGGTTGCCGAGATGCGCACAGACATGGGCTTGTTCCCTGGCCAGACGGCGCGCATGGCGGCAAAGACCTCCAGCGGCCAGCGCAGGCGGTTGTCCAGGCTGCCGCCATAATCATCCGTCCGCCGGTTCGATACGGGCGACAGGAAGCTGCTGACCAGATAGCCATGGGCGGCATGCAGCTCGATCATGTCAAAGCCGGCCGCATCGGCCATGCGCGTCGCGGCCACGAACTGCGCCGTCACCGCCTCCATGTCGTCGCGCGTCATCTCGCGCGGGGTGGCGTTTTGCTCGGACCAGGGCAGGGCCGAGGCCGACATAAGGGGCCAGTTTCCCTCCTCCAGCGGCTGATCCATGCCTTCCCAGCCGATGCCGGTGCTGCCCTTGCGGCCGGAATGGCCGATCTGGCAGCAGATCCTGGCATCCGTCTGGGCGTGCACAAAGTCCACGATCCGCGTCCAGGCGGCCTGATGCTCAGGAGAATACAGCCCCGGGCAGCCCGGCGTGATGCGGCCTTCCGGGCTGACGCAGGTCATCTCGGTAGAGACCATGGCCGCGCCGCCCTTGGCGCGTTCGCCGTAATGGACCAGATGCCAGTCGGTCGGGCAGCCGTCGACAGCCTTGTACTGCGCCATGGGCGAGACGACGATGCGGTTCTTCAACGCCATTTCGCGCAGGCGGAATGGGGCAAACATCGGCGCACGGCCCGGTTGGCCGCCCGCGCGGGCCTGAAACCAGTCCTCGGCCCGTCTGACCCATTCCGGATCGCGCAGCGCCAGGTTCCGGTGCCCGATGCGCTGACTGCGGGTCAGCAGCGAATAGGTGAACTGGATCGAGTCCAGGTCCAGGTAGCGCTGGACCTCCTCGAACCATTCAAGGCTGTTGCGGGCGGCCGATTGCAGGCGCAGCACCTCGACCCGGCGCTCGTCCTGGTAACGGCGAAAGGCGGCCTGCATGTCGGGTTCGCTGTGCAGGTAATCGGCCAGTGCGATGGCGCTGTCCAGCGCCAGCCGCGTGCCCGACCCGATCGAGAAATGCCCGGTTGCCGCCGCATCGCCCATCAGGACGACGTTCTCATGGTACCAGCGGTCGCAGATCACGCGGGGAAAGTTCATCCAGACGGCTGAGCCGCGCAGATGCGCCGCATTGGACATCAGGTCATGCCCGTCCAGATGATCGGCGAAAACTTCGCGGCAGGTTTCGACGATCTGTTCCTTGGTCATGCCCTCGAAGCCGAAGGCGTCCCAGGTGTCCTGTGCGCATTCCACGATAAAGGTCGCGGTATCGGCATCGAAGGAATACACATGCGCCCACAGCCAGCCGTGCTGCGTCTTTTCGAAGATGAAGGTGAAGGCGTCGTCGAACTTCTGCCGCGTGCCCAGCCAAATGAACTTGCAGCGCCTCATGTCGATGTCGGGGCGGAAGACATCGGCATATTCCGACCGCACCCTGCTGTTCAGCCCGTCGGCGGCCACCACGAGGTCATAGTCATGGCGATAGGACTCGGCGGTGGCGAATTCAGTCTGGAACTGCAGGGTCACGCCCAGGTCGCGCGCGCGTTCCTGCAGCAGGATCAGCAGCTGGCGGCGACCGATGCCTGCAAAGCCGTGCCCGCCCGAAACCTCGCGGTGGCCTTCGCGGATCACCGCGATGTCGTCCCAATAGATGAAGTGGTCGCGGATCGCCTGGGCCGAGGGCGGGTCGTTCTTCTCCAGCCGCGACAGGGCATCGTCGGACAGCACCACGCCCCAGCCAAAGGTGTCGCCGGCGCCGTTGCGCTCCAGCACGGTCACCTCGTGGGACGGATCCCGCAGCTTCATCGAGATCGCGAAGTAAAGTCCCGCAGGACCGCCGCCGAGGCAAAGTATCTTCATGCCGTGCCACCTCCTGACTCGCAGGCTGGCACGGCACCGATATTATTTCAAGCTTGAAACTTCTCGGGTGATCGCGCGGCCGATCATTTCGGGCGCTTCGGGGGCCAGGCCGACAGGATCGAGTCGCGGGCCGGTGAAACCGGCCTGATCCAGCGCCTCGGGCAGGTCATCCAACACATGTTCGGCCCGCAGGGCGAACAGCGGCAGGCTGATCGCCCGCTCCAGCCCGCGCGCGGCATCGGCAATAAAGGGTTCCTGTTCGACAAAGCCGGTCACCACACGTGCGAAATGGGGCGAAAGCCGTTCAGCCAGCCTCGTCGTGATGTCAAAGCTGGCTTGACTGCGCTGAGAGCCATGGGCCGAAAGCAGCAGCGTGACCTGGTCTAGGGGCCAGCCCTGCGCCTCGGCCGCCTGACGTGCCTTGGCGATGATCAGGTCGGGCAGGCCGGGATCGGTGCCAAAGGGACGCATGATATGGGCGCCGGGTGCCCCCGCCTCGGACAGGCGGCGTGGCAGTTCGCTGCCCGTGAACCATCCTTCGGCCATGAACATCGGATAAACGACGCAATCGCTGCGGCAGGTGCGCGCCAGGGCGCCGGGCATGGCCAAGGTCGCGCCCAGAACCTCGATGCCCGTCGCATGACGGGCAACGGCCGCCGCCAGCATCTCGATCGCGGCCTGCTGGGGTTCGGGGTCGCCCGGCTGTCCGTGCGACACGATGACGGCGCGCGACAAGGTCTGCGGCTGGTCCGCCTCGCGGAAGAAGCGCGCAAGCGCTTCGGGCATGGGAAATTCGGCTAGGGCGCGGGCACGGCCTTCGGGCGACATCTTGCGGGCGGTCTTCTCGATGATGCGGGGCATCTTTTCATCGGGAATGGCGGCCATGAAGTCCCCGAGGTACCAGCGGATGAAGGTGAAGCAGATCACATCCTCCAGCGCCTGGACCTGCGGATCGCGCTTGAGGCCCTGCTTGGTCAGCATCCTGCGCGCGCGGTCGATCTCCTCCGCGTCATAGCCGGCATCGGCCATGATGCCTGCGATCCGCTCGGCATGGCGGCGGCCCTGTTCCTGGCGCCATTGCAGATAGCCGGGACGGTTCATGGGGAAGTCGCTGCGGGGCAGGGTCCAGCGCTCGATATGCTGGCCCCGGCAGGCGATGCGCAGCACGTCATCGGCCTGCGGGAACAGGTGCTGCTGTTCCTCGGTCATGCGCTGGCCATAGAGAAGGTTCGCGGGTTTGCCGTCCTCCAGATTCGGGTCCCGAGCATTGGCGGCATCGATGGCGACAAAGGCGTGGTCGAGGCGGGTGGTCATGCGCATCTCCGGCTGTTTGGGCCAGTGTGACGCCGCCGGGGGGGCAGTTGCAAGCGGTCAGGCCCGGGCAATCAGGGCAGGGCGAAGAGGTCGGGCAGGTTCTGGCGGCCGTCCAGCAGGACCTGCGCCGCCAGATCGGCGACCAGCGGCGCCATGCCAAAGCCGATCTTGAAGCCGCCATTGGCGATCAGGTGCCCCGGCCTCCCCGGCCAAGGCGCCAGCACGGGTGCACGGGAGCGGGCGCGCGGGCGCAGGCCGGCCCAGATGTCCAGAACCGCTGCATCGGCGAGGGCGGGGCAGAGGGCGCGGGCCCGCGCCAGCAGGTCCTCCGCCTGATGATCCGGTTCGCCATGGTCATAACTGTTTTCCGAGGTGGAGCCGATGGCCGTGGTTCCGTCCGCATGGGGCACGATATGCAGACCATTGGCAAAGACCTGCGGACTGGCGGGCGCGGCATGGGCCAACAGCACGGACTGACCCTTGACGCCCTGACCGATCTTGCGGTCCAGCTCCCGGTTCAGGTCCTGCAACCCCGGCGTGCCGGTGGCCCAGATCGTGGGGGCATGGTCCGCCTCGGCCGGATGGTTCTCGGTCACCTCGCCGCCCTTGGCGCGGATCGCACCCGTCAAGGCGGCCAGGGCAGCGCGCGGGTTCAGGCGGGCGGTCAGCCCGTCCTCCAGCCAAAGGCCAGTGGGGCTGTCGGGAGCCAGTGCGGCCTGCGGGTGGCGGGTCAGACGCATCCCTAGATCCGCCGGCCATTGCCGCTCTGCCGCCGCGATGCGATCGGCCAGCCGCGTGGCGGTTTCTGCGTCCGGGACGGGCTGCAGCCGTCCTGTCCGGCCATAGCCCGAAGGCAGGCCGGAGGCATCCTCGACCCTTTTCCAGAAGTCAGGAGCAGCCAGCAGGCTGTCCAGCTGCAACGCCTTCTTGCTGTTCCAGTTCTCGGGCGCGTGCGGCGCCAGCGCGCCCACATGCCCGCCCGAGGAGCCCGCGCCGATTTGGCAAGCCTCCCAGACCCGCACGAGGGCACCGCGCCGGATCAGCGCCCAGGCGCAGGCCAGCCCGAAGATGCCCGCCCCCGCCACATGGATCACCCTGTCCCTTGCCAAAGCCGCGTCCTTTCCCGAAAGCTGCCGCGCATGAGCGATCTAGACCAACCCTGCCCCGAAGACGAGCCGTCCCTTGACTGGCGCGAAGGCGGTGTGCCCGTTTCCACCGTTTTCAATGATCCGTATTTCAGCTTGGGCGGGGGGCTGGCCGAAACCCGGCATGTGTTCCTCGACGGCAATGACCTGCCGGCACGTCTGGTGCCCGGATTTCATGTGGCCGAGCTGGGTTTCGGCACCGGGCTGAACGCGTTGGCTCTGGCGCAGGTTGCGCAGGTGCCCGTGCGGATGACCAGCTTCGAGGCCTATCCCATGAGCGTCGCGCAACTGGCGCAGGCCCATGCGGCCTTTCCCGAACTGGCCGGACTGGCCGCGCAGTTGCGGGCGGGCTGGGGTCGACCCGTGATCCAGGTGGGGCAGGTCAGCCTGACGCTGGTTCTGGGCGACGTGCGCCAAACCCTGCCGTTGTGGACGGGGCGTGCGGATGCGTGGTTCCTTGACGGGTTCTCGCCAGCCAAGAACCCGCAGATGTGGGACGAGGACCTGATGCGCCAAGTGGGGGCGCATACGGCGCCGGGAGGCAGCTTTGCGACCTATACGGCGGCCGGTCATGTGCGCCGCGCCCTGTCCGGGGCCGGCTTCGACGTGTCCCGCCGTTCCGGCTTTGGCACCAAGCGGCATATGAGCGTGGGCCTGAAGGTGGAGTGATCGGAGCCACTGGCCCTTGGCGTCTGACGCCCCTTCGATGGGGCGGCCGCGCGTGGTCCAAGCCGTCAGCGGCGCGTGACGCGAGGGATGCGGGTTTCGGAATAGACGGCCTCCGGATGCGGCGGCTGCCCATGGGTGCGCGACCAGAACGCCGGCCCGCCGCGCCGCAGGAACACCGGCAGCGCCAGGACCAGCCCCGCCGCAAACCCGCCCGCATGGGCCCAATAGGCAACGCCCCCCTCGCCCGCGACCATGGAAAAGCCGCCGAACAGCTGCAGGGCGAACCAGATACCCAGCATGACCCAGGCAGGCAGGGTGAAAACCTTGAAGAAGATGATGAAGATGGCCAGCACATCCACCCTGGCCCGTGGGAACAGCAGCAGATAGCCGCCCATGACTCCGGCGATGGCCCCTGATGCGCCAACCATTGGGATCGGCGACAGCGGATCGGCCGCGATCTGAAGAGCCGCCGCCGCCAGCCCCGCGCCCAGGTAAAAGAACAGAAAGCCCGCCCGGCCCATCTGGTCTTCGAGGTTGTCGCCAAAGATCCACAGGAACAGCATGTTGCCCCCCAGGTGCATCAGCCCCGCATGCAGGAACATGTGGGTCAGAAGGCCTCCGATCATCTCTCCGTTGACAACCGCCAGCGGATAAAGGGCAAGGTTCACCCACAGGATCTCCCCGCCCTCGCTGCCGGGCAGGGTTGCCAGGTACAGAACGACATTGGCGGCGATCAACGCCCAGGTGACCCATGGCCGTCGGCTGGAAGGGTTGTGGTCGCGAATGGGAAACATGGCTACCGTCCCCCGGTCTTGCCGCCGTCACCCTGCGGTGCGGAAGGGGCAGGCGAGGCGGGGCGGACCATCGGGATCTCCGGTTGACAGGCCGGTCCAGACTGCCCGGAGCCGCCGGGGCGCGCAACCCTGCGCGGCTGGAACAAGGGCGCGGCTCTGGCAATATGGGAACGGGGTGCCTATCTGCGCCCAAGGGTGGATGCCACCCGTCGGCGCGAAGAATCGCCGGAACCGAACGGGGGACGCATGGGCGCGATCATCGAAATAGACCACCTGTCGAAACAGTATGACAGCGGCACCAAGGCGCTGGACGATGTCAGCCTGTCCATCGACGAGGGCGAGATCATCGCCCTTTTGGGACCGAACGGGGCGGGCAAGACCACGATGATCTCGATCATCTGCGGTCTGGTCGTGCCGACAGGCGGCACCGTCCGCGTGGGAGGACACGACATCCGCACGGACTGGCGCGCCGCGCGCAAGCTGATCGGTCTCGTTCCGCAGGAAATCGCGCTGGAGCCCTTCGAGAAGGTCATCAACTGCGTCCGCTTCACCCGCCGCCTTTACGGCATGCCGCCCGATGAAGCCTATCTGGAGCGCATCCTGCGTGCCCTGTCGTTGTGGGACAAGCGCGACGCCGCCACGCGGGAGCTGTCGGGCGGCATGAAGCGCCGGGTGCTGATCGCCAAGGCGTTGTCGCACCAGCCCAAAGTCCTGTTTCTGGACGAACCCACGGCCGGCGTCGACGTGGCCCTGCGCCGCGAGATGTGGCAGGTGGTGGGCGATCTGCGCCGCGAAGGTGTGACCATCATCCTGACCACTCATTACCTGGAAGAAGCCGAAGAGATGGCGGACCGCATCGGGGTCATCGCCAAAGGCCGCCTGCTGCTGGTCCGCCCGACGGCCGAGCTGATGGGCGAATTCGGCAAGAAGACCCTGACGATCGAACTGGACGCACCGCTTGCGGCCATTCCAAACGACCTGCAGGGCCGGGGCCTGACATTGTCTCCGGACAACCGGCAGTTGGCCTATGAATACGACACCCGTGCCGAACGCACCGGGATCGCGCGGCTTTTAGGCGATCTTGCGGCGCGCGGCATCACCGTGCGCGACGTCTCCACCCGCCAATCCAGCCTTGAAGAGGTGTTCATCTCGCTGGTCAGCGACGCCGAGAACGATGCGGAGGATGCGGCATGAACATGGTCAACTGGCACGGCGTCTGGGCCATCTTCCATCACGAGATGACGCGGTTCTTCCGCACCATATGGCAATCGCTGGCCTCGCCTGTCGTCTCGACGGTGCTGTATTTCGTGGTCTTCGGCGCTGCCATCGGCGGCCGCATCCAGTCGGTCGAGGGCGTGGAATATGGCGCCTTCATCGTGCCCGGCCTGATGATGCTGACCATCCTGCAGCAGGCCGTCAGCAATGCCAGCTTCGGCATCTATTTTCCGAAGTTCTCGGGCACGATCTATGAATACCTGGTCTCTCCCGTCGGCTGGATCGAGGTGACGCTTGGTTTCGTGGGTGCGGCGGCGGCCAAGGCCGTCCTGATCGCGCTGGTGATCCTGCTGACCAGCTTTGCCTTCGTGGGCGTCCATATCCTGCATCCGTTCTGGATGCTGGCCTTCCTGATCCTGTCGGCACTGGGCTTCAGCCTGCTGGGTTTCATCATCGGGCTGTGGGCCAAATCCTTCGAGCAGCTGCAGATCGTGCCGATGATGGTCATCATGCCGCTGGTCTTCCTGGGCGGGGCCTTCTACTCGGCCAGCATGCTGCCGCCTTTCTGGGAGGGCGTGGCCAAGATGAACCCGGTCCTTTACCTGATCTCGGGGTTCCGCTGGTCGTTCTTCGGACTGGCCGACGTGCCGGTGGGCGTGTCGCTGGTGGCCGTGGCGATCATGATCGCGATCTGTCTGGCGGTGATCCGCTGGATCTTTGCCACCGGCTGGCGGCTGCGCGAATAAGCCTTCAGCGCGGGATGCTGTCGCAGATCCGGGTTTGCGGGTCCATGCGCACATAGTCCCGCGCCGAGATCACCTGCATGTCCATTGAACGGTTCCAGCCCCCGAACCATTTGTCGCGGATGCCGCCGCGATAAAAGTTTCCCATGATCTGATCGACATAAGGAGGGATGATCTGCGTGCCCTGGATGCGCGGCGCGTGAAAGCCGATGCGGGCATGCGGCCCCAGGCAGGCATTGGGCAGCGTCGTCAGGATCGTGCAGGCGGACCGGCAATAGCCGCGAATACGCACCTGACGCCCGGAATTCTCCAGATCCTGACGTGTCTGGACCATCTGCAGCACATTGCCGCCCCGGTTGTTCCAGACATCGATGAAACGCCCGTTGTCCTTGATGCCAGAAGGCTGCTGTTGCGCAAGCGCGGGGCTGGCCGCGGCCAGCATGGCGATCAGGGACAGGACAAGGCGGGGGCGCATTTTCATGCCCTTCTTATTCCCGGAGCCGTGCGTCTTGGGAAATCACGTTGCGGCGAGAGCCATCCTGCGCCTTTTCCTGCAAGCGCGAATCGCTTATGTGCGGCGGATGCAACAGAACCCGCCCGACCTGCGCCCCGACCTTGCCCGCGCCCGCATTCCCGATGCCCATTCCGGGGAACGGCGCGACGGCCAGCCGACCATCGGCATGGTCAGCCTTGGCTGTCCCAAGGCGCTGGTCGACAGCGAACGCATCCTGACCCGCCTGCGGGCCGAAGGATATGCGATCAGCGCCGATTATCACGGCGCGGATGCGGTGGTGGTGAACACCTGCGGATTTCTGGACAGCGCCAAGGCCGAAAGCCTGGACGCCATCGGCGAGGCGCTGCGCGAGAACGGCCGCGTGATCGTCACCGGCTGCCTGGGGGCCGAGCCCGATTACATCACCGGAACGCATCCCAAGGTGCTGGCCGTGACGGGCCCGCATCAATACGAGCAGGTGCTGGACGCGGTCCACAAGGCCGTGCCCCCGCAGCCCGACCCCTTCATCGACCTGCTGCCCGCCAGTGGCGTCAGCCTGACGCCGCGCCATTACAGCTATCTGAAGATCTCGGAAGGCTGCAATCACAAGTGCAAGTTCTGCATCATTCCGGACATGCGCGGCCGCCTGGTCAGCCGCCCGGCCCATGCAATCGTGCGCGAGGCGGAAAAGCTGGTGGAGGCCGGGGTCAGGGAACTGCTGGTCATCAGCCAGGACACCAGCGCCTATGGCGTGGATCGCAAATATGCCGAGGAGCGCGGCCACCGCGCCCACATCACCGACCTTGCGCGCGATCTTGGCAGCCTGGGGGCCTGGGTGCGGCTGCACTATGTCTATCCCTATCCGCATGTGCGCGACCTGATCCCGCTGATGGCCGACGGGCTGGTGCTGCCTTATCTGGACATTCCTTTCCAGCACGCCCACCCGGATGTGCTGAAGCGGATGGCCCGTCCCGCGGCCGCTGCCCGGACGCTGGACGAGATCGCCGCATGGCGCGCGATCTGCCCCGAGATCACCCTGCGATCGACCTTCATCGTCGGCTATCCCGGAGAAACCGAAGCCGAGTTCCAGACCCTGCTGGATTGGCTGGACGAGGCGCAACTGGACCGCGTGGGAGCCTTCCAGTACGAGAACGTCAAGGGTGCCCGTGCCAACGACCTGCCCGACCATGTCGCCCCCGAGGTCAAGCAGGAACGGTTCGAGCGGTTCATGCAAAAGGCTCAGGCCATCTCCGAGGCCAAGCTGGCGGCCAAGATCGGCACCCGCCTCGAGGTGATCGTGGACGAGATCGACGAACAAGGCGCCACCTGCCGCACCAAGGCCGATGCGCCGGAAATCGACGGCAACCTGTTCATCGACGAGGGTTTCGACGCACTGAAACCCGGTGATATCGTGTCCGTGACGGTTGACGAGGCCGGCGAATACGACCTGTGGGGCCATCTTTGATCACCATCAGCCCGGCCTTCGACCCTGACGGCCTGCCGCGCAAGCCGGGCGTGCTGTGCATCGGGGCGCAAAAGGCCGGGACCAGCTGGCTGGCGCAGATGCTGGGACAGCACCCGCAGGTCTGGATCCCGCCCTTCAAGGAGGTGCAGTATTTCAACCACCTGCACATCCCCGGGCACCGCCGCTGGATCGCCTGGCATTACCGCAACAAGCCGCAGGAAATCCGCGACCGCCATGTGGCGCGCAAGGTCGATCTGCCCCCGGAGCTGGACGAATATCTGACCGCCGTCACCAGCGGCAAGATGTTCCACAACCAGTGGTACAAGCGCGTCTTCGCCCCCGCGCCCGCGCATGCCATTCCGATGGACTTCACCCCGGAATATTCCGGCCTGCCAGACGAGGGCGTCCAGGCGGTCAAGGATTTCCTGCCCAAGGCACGTGTCATCTATCTGATCCGTCATCCGGTCGACCGTGCCATCTCGCAGTTGCGCATGAACCTGCGCCGCGAAAAGCGCATGCCCGAAACGGTGGACGACTGGCTGGCCGAGGTTGCGAATCCGGTGCTGGACGAACGCGGCGATTATGCGACCTATCTGCCGCGTTGGCAGGCGCGCTATCCCGACATGCTGGTGATTCCGTTCGGGCTGATCGGCACGCAACCCGGTGCGGTCATGGACGCGGTCGAGGCGCATCTGGGGATCGGTCCGGGCCTTTACGCGAACCTGACCCAGAAGGTTTTTGCCAATCCCGCGGGCGTGATGCCCCCACCCGAAGCCGTGACCGCGCTGGAGGCGCGGCTGGCCCCCCAGATCGACGCGCTGCGCGACATGCTGGGGCAGGATTTCGTGGACCGGCTCCGCTGACCTTTCATCGGCACGTCCGATCGCTTACAAAACGGCAAATTACAGGAGATTCCGATGGCGTCCTATCAGTTCGTCTACCACATGGACGGTGTGTCCAAGACCTATCCCGGCGGCAAGAAAGTCTTCGAGAACATCCGCCTGAACTTCCTTCCCGGCGTCAAGATCGGCGTCGTGGGCGTCAACGGATCAGGCAAATCCAGCCTGATGCGCGTGATGGCCGGCATCGACAAGGACTTCACCGGCGAAGCCTGGGCTGCCAAGGGCGCGACCGTCGGTTACCTGCCGCAGGAACCGCAGCTGGACGAATCCCTGGATGTGCGGGGCAACGTGATGCTGGGCGTGGCGGCCAAGCAGGCCAAGCTGGACCGTTACAACGAGCTGGCGATGAACTATTCGGACGAGACCGCCGACGAGATGTCGGCCCTGCAGGACCAGATCGACGCGGAAAATCTGTGGGATCTGGACAGTCAGGTGGATATCGCGATGGAGGCCCTGCGCTGCCCGCCCGACGACGCGGATGTGACCACGCTGTCGGGGGGCGAACGTCGCCGTGTGGCGCTGTGCAAGCTGCTGCTGGAAGCGCCGGACATGCTGCTGCTGGACGAACCGACCAACCACCTGGACGCGGAAACCATCGCCTGGTTGCAAAAGCACCTGATCGAGTACAAGGGCACGATCCTGACCGTGACCCATGACCGCTATTTCCTGGACGACATCACCAGCTGGATCCTGGAGCTTGAGCGCGGCCGCGGCCTGCCGCATGAGGGGAACTATTCCTCGTGGCTGGATGCCAAGGCCAAGCGGGTCGCGCAGGAGGCGCGCGAGGACAAGTCCAAGCAGAAGGTTCTGGAAAAGGAACTGGAATGGATCCGCGCCGGTGCCAAGGCCCGTCAGGCCAAGCAGAAGGCCCGGATCAATGCCTACAACGAGATGGCCAACAAGACTGAAAAGGAACGCATTGCCAACGCCCAGATCATCATCCCCAACGGCGAGCGCCTTGGCGGCAAGGTGATCGAGGTCACCGGCCTGAAAAAGGCCATGGGCGACAAGCTGCTGATCGAGAATCTGGATTTCACCATCCCCCCCGGCGGCATCGTGGGCGTGATCGGCCCGAACGGTGCGGGCAAGTCCACCCTGTTCCGCATGCTGACCGGCCAGGAGCAGCCCGACGAAGGCACCATCACCCTGGGTGATACGGTCCAGCTGTCCTATGTGGACCAGTCGCGCGACGCGCTGGCTGACGGCAAGACCGTGTGGGAGGAAATCAGCGGCGGAGCTGAACTGATCGCCCTGGGCGATGCGACGATGAACAGCCGCGCTTACTGCAGTGCGTTCAACTTCAAGGGCAGCGACCAGCAGAAGAAGGTGGGCCAGTTGTCGGGCGGGGAACGCAACCGCGTCCACATGGCGAAACTGCTGAAGTCGGGCGGCAACGTCCTGCTGCTGGACGAACCGACCAACGACCTGGATGTCGAAACCCTGCAGGCGCTGGAGGCGGCGCTGGACGATTTCGCCGGCTGCGCAGTGATCATCAGCCACGACCGCTTTTTCCTGGACCGGCTGTGCACGCATATCCTTGCCTTCGAGGGTGATGCCCATGTCGAATGGTTCGAAGGCAACTTCGAGGCCTATGAACAAGACAAGGTCCGCCGCCTTGGACCGGATTCGATCGAGCCGAAGCGGGTGAAATACAAGAAGTTCACGCGGTAAGCGCAGAATGGTCCGGCGGGGATGCCTTGTCGGACTGTCTGGTTTTTTCCATGAAAAAAGGCGACCCGAAGGCCGCCTTTCTTGTCCCTTAGGGCAGGGATCAGAAGCGGAACGACGCCCGCAGCTGCACCATGTCGGTGTCCACGTTCAGGCCGTCGATGTCGTCCACATCGTCAAAATCCTGGCGGGTGTATTCCGCACCCAGCGACACGCGTTCGGTCACCTTGAACTCACCACCGATACCATAGGTGAAGGCCGTTTCCTTGAGGTCGAACGTGCCGAGGTCAGCCGACACGCGGGCAGCGCCCAGCGTGACGTAGGGCAGGAAGCGGCCCATGTCATATCCGGCGCGGGCACGCAAACGGGTCAGGTCGCCCTTTTCGTCAACGGTGTCGATGTCCAGACGGTTATAGTCCAGTTCGCCGCCCAGCACGAAGCGGCCGAAGTCGCGGTTGTAGCCGGCATGCACACCATAGGCATCAAAGTCCGTCGAGCCGTCAAACGAGGACAGTTCCCCGTCTCCCTTGCCGTACTGAAGACCGGCATAAAAGCCCGACCAGTCGGAACCCTGATTCATGACCGGGGTGACAATGGGGGCAGGCTGAGCCTCGACCACCGGGGCGACATAACCGCCGGCATGGGCCGTGCCGGCAATCAGAAAAGCAGCGATGGCAGCGGATGCAAGTTTCATTTCGACGTCTCCAATTCTGTCTTGTGGCGTTGATCTAGGCCTGCAGACCCGCAGAGTGAAGAAAGGGCCGTGAGGTGCATCGGCTTCGCGTGGCCTCGGCGCAACCACGCCGCCGTGAGCGGGCGTGAGCCCTCTTTCGCCGCGCAAGCCTGGCCCTCAAGATTGCTTGGCGACTCTGCTGCACGCGTTGCTCACGGTCAAGGGTGCCCGGTCCTTTACATCGGTGCAGGGTCATGAACTAATTCAGTCGGATCGGTGCAGCAGCGCACAGGGGATGGTGCTGTTCTGCAGAGGCGTTCCGCTCGTGATCGTCACCCGCCGTGTCTGCTGAAATCGTTCAGCGGTCCGCTCGCGGGCCTGTCATGACATCACGTTTCGATCACGGCCGCATCCCTTGCGACCCGCAGGCTTTTCGGGGGCAGGGGTGACCTGAGCCTCCTGTGGGGTGACTGTCGGGGCGGGTTGGGCCGGGGCATTCTGTGCAAGGGCGGGAACTGCCAGCGCAAAACTGGCAACCAGAGCAGTCAGGGTCAGGTGGGACATGGGCATTCCTTTCCGTTCGCACCCGTCAGGATGAGACCGAATCAGCGAATCTCCAACAGGAATGCGACCTATCGCACCTTGCCGGTAAAGCCCGGAGGACGGCGCCCGATCCAAGCCCAGAAACGCGCCAGTTCGGGATGGCCACGCAGCGCCTCCACCGTGTTGAAGTTGCGCGCCAGTTCGCCCTCGCGCAGCGTCTTGTGGATGGTCTTGTGGCAGATGTGGTGCAGCAGCACAGTTTCGCCTCCCTTGCCGCCCTTCAGCTTGGGGATCAGGTGATGACGGCTTTGCGGCACATCCGCAGGAATGGGACGCAGGCACAGCGGACAGACGGGGTCTGACGCCAACGTGACCGGTTCAGGATCGTATCTTGGTTTACGCATGGATCAGCCTCGCGTTACCCGCAGGCGATCAAAGCGCAGCCGCCGCGAAAGGACAAGCCATGCCCACACGTCGCACCTTGCTGGCCACCGCCGGCGCCTTTGCCGCCCTTCCGGCCTTTGCCCAGGATCGTCCCAATCCGATGCCCGACGAACTGCGCCGCGCACTGGAGCGGGACAGCACCGCCCCGGTCCTGGGCAATCCGCAGGGCAACATCACCCTGACCGAGTTCTTCGACTACAACTGCGGGTTCTGTCGCCAGATGTTGCCCATTGTGCAGCAGCTGGTCACGAGCGATCCCGAACTGCGCGTCGTTTACAGGGAGTGGCCCGTCTTCGGGCCAGGGTCCGATTTCGCGGCCCGTGCTTCGCTGGCTTCGCTGCCGACAGGGCGATACTGGCGGTTCCATGCGGGTCTCTTGGGCATGCGGGCGCGCGCCGAGGAGGCAACGGTGATGCGCGTGGCCCGGCAGGTCGGGCTGGACGAGGCGGAACTGCGTCAGGGCATGCAGTCGGACGCGGTCGAGCGTCACATCTCCAGCAGCCACCTGTTGGCCGAACACATGGCCCTGATGGGCACGCCCACCTTCATCTGCGGTGACGAGGCCGTCTTTGGCGCCCTCACCCTTGAGGAAATGCAGGCCCTGGTCGCGCGCGGCCGCCGGACGATGGGCGTCTAGTCCCGTGCGCCCCAAGCGGCATCCTGCATCTCTCGCAGGCGGCTGGCGGTGCGTTCGAATTCGAAGCTGCCTTCGCCCTCGTTGTACAACTGTTCCGGCTGGTCCGCGGCGCTGGCGATCAGGCGGACCTTGGCCTCGTAAAGCGCATCGATCAGCGTGACGAAACGCCGGGCCTCGTTGTAGTTCGACGCCGACAGCCGCGGCACCCCGTCGATCAGCAGCACATCGACCGAGCGTGCCACGGCCAGATAGTCGGCGGGGCCAAGCGGACGGCCGCACAGGTTCCAGAAGGAGGATCGCGCCACCCGGCCTGCGCAGGCCGACAGCTCGACCTGGCGGCCCTTGACCTCGATCATACAGGATGCGGGCGCTGCGCCATCGGTCAGCCTGTCCCATCTGTCATCCAGCGCCGTTTTTGCGGCCGCATCGGCAGGGGCGAACCAGACCTGGCTGCCGGTGCGGTTCTGGCGGTAATCGGTCTGGCTGTCCAGGCAGACGACCTCCATCCGCTGTCGGATCAGCGCGATGAAGGGCAGGAACAACTGGCGGTTCAGCCCGTGCTTGTACAGGTCCTCGGGCTCGCGGTTCGAGGTGGTGACGACGACCACTCCTTGATCGAACAGCACCTGGAACAGGCGACCCACGATCATTGCATCGGCAATGTCGGTGATCTGCATCTCGTCAAAGCACAGGAGGCGGGTCTGCCGGGCCACGCCTTCGGCCACGGGACGCACGGTGTCCTGTTCGCCGCGCTTGCGGGCCTCGTCCAGCCCGGCTTGGATTTCCTGCATGAATTCGTGGAAATGGACGCGACGGCAGGGAATGTCGCCCGCAGCCTCGGCCATCAGGTCCATCAGCATCGACTTGCCGCGCCCGACCCCGCCCCACAGGTAAAGCCCCCGCGCGCCCAGCGCAGGCTCCGGGTTGCCCACACCCAGAAAGGCCCGCCAAGCGGATCGTTTCGGCGCCGGAGTGGCCTCCATGTCGGCCAGCACGCGGTCCATGTAGGGCAGCACGGCCTCTTGTGCGGGATCGGGGCGCAGGACGCCCGATGCCACGCGTTGCCGGTAAAGATCGCTGACCCTGCCCATGCCTTGGCCTTTCCTTGACCGCCGACCCCTGCCACAAGGGCCCCGCCTGCCGCAAGGGGCCATTGCCCTTGACCCCGCGGACGGCCCCGTGCCACCCCAAAGCGCGCCCTAACGTCCGAGGTTCCCATGCCGGCCACCCTTGACCATCTTGCCGGACTGCCGGTTCTGTTCGTGATGGCGGCCCTGCCCGAATATGGGCCCGCCCTGCAGGCGCGCATCACGCCCCTGATCACGGGCATCGGTCCTGTCGAGGCCGCTGTCCAGTTGACAGCGGCATTGTCTACGATAAGCGTGCAACCGCGCCTGATCGTGTCACTGGGTTCGGCCGGATCCGCGCGGCTGGTCCAGACCGAGATCTATCAGGTGGGCGCTGTCGCTTATCGTGACATGGATGCCTCGGCTCTGGGCTTTTCTCGGGGTTGCACGCCGCTGCTGGACCTGCCGCGCGTGATCGGGATGCCACACCGCATTCCCGGCCTGCCGGTGGCCAGCCTGTCCACGGGCGCCAATATCGTCAGCGGTGCGGCCTATGCCGGCATCGAGGAGGACATGGTCGACATGGAAACCTTTGCCCATCTGCGCGTGGCCCAGCATTTCGGCGTGCCGCTGATCGGGTTGCGCGGCATCTCGGACGGGGTCGAGGAGCTGCGCAGCCTGTCCGACTGGACACAATACCTGCAGGTGATCGACGGCAAGCTGGCAGCGGCGGTGGATCTGCTGGAGCAGGCGCTGGGCTGCGGCACGATCCGGCCGTGACACCCCGTCGGCTTGTCCTTGGGCCTTCCGCAGCCTAAACCGGAATGCGGTAAAAACATCACGGTCAGGCTGGCATGGCACGCGGCGCTAAAATTCTGGAAGACCGGCCGACAAGCCGGCGCGTGGGTGCACTGGGTGCGCTCTGGCCCTTTGTTCGGCCTTATCGCGGGCAGGTCGTGCTGGCGTTGCTGGCGCTGGTGGCCACATCGGCCATCAGCCTGATCCTGCCGCTGGCCGCGCGCCGCGTGGTTGACAACTTCGACGACGGCGCAGGTTTGCTGGACGAATATTTTTCCGCTGCCCTGTTTATCGTGTTGGGCCTCGCCCTGGGCACGGCCCTGCGCTATTTCTTCGTCACGCGGCTGGGTGAACGTGTCGTGGCGGACATTCGCAAGGCCGTCTATGCCCGCGTCATCACCCTTTCGCCCGCCTTTTTCGAGCGCGTGATGACCGGCGAGATCCTGTCGCGCATCACCACCGACACGACGCTGATCCAGTCGGTCGTGGGCTCGTCGCTGTCGATCGCGCTGCGCAACATGCTGATCCTGGCGGGCGGCATGGCCATGCTGGCCTGGACATCGGTCAAGCTGACCGGACTAGTCCTGCTGATCGTGCCGGCGATCCTGATCCCGATCATCTTGCTGGGGCGCCGCCTGCGCGGCCTGTCGCGCCAGAACCAGGACTGGATCGCGGCATCCTCGGGCACCGCCTCGGAAACCCTGCTGGCGGCGCAAACGGTGCAGGCTTATACGGCCGAGGCGCGCAGCATCAGTCGCTTCGACAGCGTGACCGACCGGTCCTATGACGTGGCGCTGGCGCGCATCACCACCCGCGCGTTCATGACGGCCATCGTCATCTTCCTGATCTTTGCCGGGGTGATCGGCGTCCTGTGGATCGGAGCGCGCGACGTGCGCGAGGGCGCGATGACTGCAGGCCAATTGGTCCAGTTCGTGATCTATGCGATTCTGGTGGCCGGCTCGACCGGGGCCCTGTCCGAAATCTGGGGCGAGTTGCAGCGCGCGGCCGGCGCGACCGAGCGCCTGGCCGAACTGCTGTCGGCCGAGGACGAGCTGACGGACCCGGAGCAGCCCCGTTCCCTGCCACAGCCCTTGCGGGGCCAGATCGCGCTGGATGGCGTCAGCTTCCGCTTTCCCACCCGTCCCGATGCGCCGGCGCTGGACAGCATCGACCTGACCATCCGTCCCGGCGAAACGGTGGCCCTGGTGGGCCCCTCGGGCGCGG
>NZ_JBKGUN010000228.1:0-14820 GCF_046462195.1 Paracoccus sp. (in: a-proteobacteria)
CATGAACACCGAAAGCGTCACGAACACCACGGCTGTCACCATGATCTGGGTGACAGCCGTGGTGTTCGTGACGCTTTCGGTGTTCATGGAAACGCGGACCGACCCCCAGTTCGGCCTGATCGTCATCGGGCTGGCGATGGCAGTGGTCCTGGGCGCGGCGGTGGGCGCGATGAACTGCTTCCTGTTCGAGGCGTTCACATGGTGGCAGCAGCTGTGGGGCATCCTCATGCGGCCACTGTTCCTGATGTCCTGCCTGTTCTTCATCTTCGACGACATTCCACAGCCCTACAGGGACTGGCTCTGGTGGAACCCTCTGGTTCACGTAGTGGGCCAGATGCGGCGGGCTTTTTACCCCAGCTATGTCGGCGATTACGTCAGCTATACCTATGTCTTTGGATTGGGCCTGGGCCTTTTCGCCATCGGACTGGCTCTGCTGATCCGGTATCACCGCGACCTCCAGAACAGCTGAGGCCGCGCGGGATCACCCGCGCGGATCGATCAGCCGTGCCAGCACCGCCTCGCGCGTGATGCGCCCGCCCCCCTCGACAGGCAGGGCGGCCCGGCCGGCCAGCAGGTCCATCACCGCCCTGACCGGCATGTCCCGCGCCACGGCCGGGCCCTCGGCCTCGCCCGGCTCGGCCACGTCTTCGGCCGTCAGCACCCCGAGCGGGTTCATGTGCGCCACGAAATCAGCCACATAGTCATTGACGGGATTGGCGATGATCTGGCGCGCTGTGCCGATCTGAACGATCCGACCACCTTCCATCAGCGCGATGCGGTTGCCCAGCTTGAAGGCCTCGTCCAGATCGTGGCTGACAAAGATGATCGTCCTCTTTGTCTTGGCCTGCAGTTCCAGAAGCTCGTCCTGCAGGCGGGCGCGAATCAAGGGGTCCAACGCGCTGAACGGCTCGTCCATCAACAGGATCGGCGCTTCGGTGGCAAAGGCGCGCGCCAGCCCGACGCGCTGCTGCATGCCGCCCGACAATTCGCCCACCTTGCGATCGGCCCATTCGGACAAACCCACGGTCTGCAGGTGCTGTTCGACCTTGTCCCTCCGGTCGGCCTTGGACAGGCCGGCCAACTCCAGCCCCAGTCCCACGTTTTCGCGCACCGTGCGCCAGGGCAACAGGCCGAATGCCTGGAACACCATGGCTACGTCGCGCAGCCGGATGTCGCGCAGACTGCGTGCACCGGCGCTTGTGACGCTGACCATGCGGTCGCCCTTGCGGATGCGAACCTCGCCCCGGCAGACATGGTTCAGGGCATTCACCCCCCGCAACAGGGTGGATTTGCCCGAACCGGACAGACCCATCAGGACCAGAATCTCGCCTTCGGCGACGGACAGGCTGCAATCGTGGACGCCCAGGACCTGACCGGTTTCGGTCTTGATTGGACCGCGCTCCAGTCCTTCGTCCATCAAGGGCAGGGCACGTTCCGGATGATCGCCGAAAACAATGCAGACATGGTCGAACTCGACCGCATTCCGGGCGGTGTCCGTAAGGGTGGCGTTCATTTGTGACCCTCCATGCGCAGCATCCGGTCCAGAAGGATGGCGACAACGACGATGACGAATCCGGATTCAAAGCCGAGCGATGTGTTCACGCTGTTCAGCGCGCGTACCACCGGCACGCCCAGGCCCGACGCGCCGACCAGCGCCGCGATCACCACCATCGACAGCGACAGCATGATCGTCTGGTTCAGCCCGGCCATGATCTGGGGCAGGGCGCTTGGCAGTTCGACCTTCCACAAGAGCTGGCGCGGCGTCGCGCCGAACGCGGTTGCGGCCTCCACCAGCGACGGAGAGGTCGAGGCGATGCCCAGCTGCGTCAGCCGGATCGGCGCAGGCAGCACGAAGATCACGGTCGCCAGCAGGCCCGGCACCATGCCGATGCCAAAAAAGACGATGGCCGGGATCAGGTAAACGAACGTCGGCAAGGTCTGCATCAGGTCCAGCACCGGGCGCATCCAGGCGTAAAGCCTGGGCCGATGAGCGGCGGCGATGCCCACCGGGACACCGATCGCCATGCAGACGATGCAGGCTGACAGCACCAGCGTCAGCGATTGCAGCATCTCTGACCAATAGCCTTGGTTTAGGATGAAGAGCAGGCCGATCGCCATCAGCAGGCAGGGCGCCGCCCGCCGCTGCAACGCCCAAGTCAGCGCCACCGCCAGCGCGATGAACACGAACGGGTGCGGCGCCTGCAGCGCGGCCAGCACGCCGTTGATCAGCGCCTCCATCCCGACCGAGATGGCGTCGAAGACTGCGCCCGCATTGGCGTTCAGCCAGTCGAACGCATTCTTGGCGGTGCGTCCAACCGGGATCTTGTTGTCCGTGACCATCGTGGTCAGCTGTTCCATGCCTGTCCCCTTGCATGTGGAGGAGGGTGCGGGCCCTCAGCGGCCCGCGCATTCGTCAGCCCGCCAGCGCCTCGGACAGCGCAGCCTGCGGATCGTTGCCGTCAACCGTGCTGACATCCGTCAGCCATGGCGTTGCGGCATCGGGATGGGCTGCCAGCCATTCGCGTGCGGCCTCCATCGGGTCCATCCCGTCGTTCAGGATCTTGCCCATGACCTCGTTCTCCATGGGCAGCGCGAACTCCAGGTTCTGCAGGAACCTGCCCACGTTCGGGCATTCCGCGACATAGCCTGCACGGGTATTGGTGCGCACCTCGGCACCCCCCAGGTTTGGTCCGAAGATCTCGTCTCCGCCCGACAGATAGGTCATGTCGAACTGTGCGTTCATGGGGTGCGGCTCCCAACCCAGGAAGATCACCGGCTGGTCGCGGCCGTCGGCGCGGCTGACCTGTGCCAGCATGCCCTGTTCGCTGGATTCGACAACTTCAAACGTACCAAGGCCGAACTTGTCCATCGCGACCATCTCCAACAGGAGGCGGTTGCCGTCATTGCCGGGTTCGATGGCATAGATCTTGCCGTCCAGCGCGTCCTTGTGTTCGGCGATCTTGGAAAAATCGTCGATCCCTAAGGCGGCGCCTGCCTGGTTCGTGGCCAGGGTGTATTTCGCGCCGGTCAGGTTCGTGCGAACCGTGTCCACGGTGCCGGCATCGGTATAGGGCGCGATATCGGCCTCCATCGTCGGCATCCAGTTGCCCAGGAACACGTCCACATCATCGGTGGACAGCGCCGTATAGGTCACCGGAACCGACAGGATGCGTGTCTCGGTCTCGTATCCGAGTGCCTGCAGAACAGTCGTCACCAAGGCCGTGGTGGCCGTTATGTCGGACCAGCCCACGTCCGAAAAAACCACCGTCCTGCATTCCTCAGGCTCGGCGGCAGACGCCGGTAAAGCCATGGCAGTACCGATCGCCAGCGTCGCGGCCAGACGAGAAAAGATCATTTTCGGGCTCCCTGTTCTTGATTGGTCAGTCAATTAAAGTTAGATGTCGATTGCAAAGCAACAGATTTCTTTCCTTAGCACAGGTGCAGTCATGCCGAAACTCGGTGCCGAACCTATCCGAAAGGCCGCGCTGATCAACGCCGCCATTGTCGAGGTGGGCCGTGCCGGTTCGCTGGACGTCACCGTGGCCCAAATCGCGCGCCGCGCCGGAATGTCGCCTGCCCTGGCGCATCATTACTTCGGCTCCAAGGATCAGATCTTTCTGGCGGCGATGCGCTTCATCCTGCGGACCTATGGACAGTCGGTGCGCCAGTCCCTGCCAGGGGACGGGCCGCGCGGGCGCGTCAACGCCATTGCACGGGCCAGCTTTGCAAAGCAGAACTTTCAGCGTGAAACGGTCAGCGCCTGGCTGAACTTCTATGCGCTGTCCTTCGTCAACAAGGACGCGGCACGCCTGCTGCGCGTTTATCACTGCCGGTTGCGGTCGAACCTGATCGTCGCCCTGCGCAACCTGACCCCCCATCCCGAACAAACAGCCGATACCCTGGGTGCCCTCATCGACGGGGTTTACCTGCGCGCTGTGCTGACACCGGGGCCAACCGATCCGGACGCGGCCCTGAACACCATCATGACCTATCTTGAGGAGGCGCTTGCATGAGCCTTTCAGTCCAACCCGAAGCCAGCCTGTTCATCAACGGCGCCCCTGTCGAAGGGCAGGGCGCCGAACTGCCGGTCCGTTATGCCTTTACCGGCGAAACCATCGCCACGCTGCACGAGGCCTCGGCCGAACAGGTTGCCGCTGCCTGCGCCGCCGCGCGCGCCGCGCAGCCGGCTTGGGCCGCCATGGCCCCGGTCGAACGTGGACGGATTCTGGGACGCGCGGCGGCCCTGATCCTGCAGCGCAATGATGAGCTGGCGCGGATCGAGACCTTGGACACAGGCAAGCCGATCCAGGAAACACTTGTGGCAGACTGGCCGTCGGGCGCGGCGGCGCTGGAATATTTCGCCGGTCTGGCCGCCACCCTGACCGGCCACATGATCCCCCTTGGTCAGGACTGGGCCTATACGCGCCGCGAGCCGCTGGGTGTCTGCGCCGGCATCGGTGCCTGGAACTATCCCAGCCAGATCGCCTGCTGGAAGGCTGCACCGGCGCTGGTGATGGGCAACACCATGGTCTTCAAACCCTCGGAGGAAACGCCGCTGGGTGCCTTGAAGCTGGCCGAGATCTTCATGGAGGCCGGCATGCCGGCGGGGGTCTTCAACGTGGTTCAGGGCCGGGGCGAGGTGGGCGCGGCGCTGGTGACGAATCCCGATGTCGCCAAGGTGTCGCTGACCGGATCGGTACCGACGGGCCGCCGCGTCTACGCGGCCGCCGCGGAAGGCATGCGCCACGTGACGATGGAGTTGGGCGGCAAGTCGCCCTTGATCGTCTTCGATGACGCCAATTTGGAGGATGCCGTCAGTGCGGCGATCCTGGCGAACTTCTACAGTTCGGGCCAGATCTGCTCGAATGGAACGCGGGTGTTCCTGCAGGAGGGCATCAAGGAAAACTTTCTGGCGCGCATGGCCGAACGTGTGAAAGCCGTGAAGATGGGCGATCCGCTGGACCCCGATACGAATCATGGGCCCATCATCAACGAGGCTCAGGCTGGCAAAATCCGCGCGGCTATCGAGGCGGGACAAGCCGCGGGCGCGCGGCTGGTCTGCGGTGGCGCGGGAGAAGGAGCGTTCATTCCGCCCACGGTCTTTGCCGATGCGACTGACGACATGGCGATCGCGACCGACGAAATCTTTGGCCCCGTCCTGACGGCGCTCAGCTTCGTGGACGAGGATGAGGTCGTTACGCGCGCCAACGGCACCGGCTTCGGCCTTGCTGCCGGGGTGTTCACGCAGGATCTGACCCGCGCCCATCGCGTTATTGCCCGCCTGGAGGCAGGCACCTGCTGGATCAACACCTATAACCTGACCCCGGTCGAGATGCCTTTCGGCGGCGTCAAGATGTCCGGTCTGGGACGCGAAAACTCGGCCGCCGCCATCGAGCATTATTCGCAGCTCAAATCCATTTATGTCGGCATGGGAGGCGTCGATGCGCCCTATTGATCCTTCGCGCGCGGCCGCTCCGGCCGATTACGTCATTGTCGGCGCCGGCAGCGCCGGCTGTGCGTTGGCCTACCGCCTGACCGAGGCCGGTCGCAGCGTCACGCTGATCGAATTTGGCGGCAGCGACATCGGCCCCTTCATCCAGATGCCGGGGGCCTTGTCCTATCCGATGAACATGCCGCGTTATGACTGGGGCTTTTCCAGCCAACCCGAGCCGCATCTGGGCGGGCGCCGGCTGGTGACCCCGCGCGGCAAGGTGATCGGCGGGTCATCCTCGATCAACGGCATGGTCTTCGTGCGCGGCAATCCGATGGATTTCCAGCATTGGGCCGAAAGCGGTGCTGCTGGATGGGATTATGCCGGCGTTTTGCCTTATTTCAAGCGGATGGAAACCTGGCACGGTGGGCAGTCGCCTTGGCGGGGAGCGGATGGCCCTTTGCACATCACGCGCGGCAAGCGCAAGAATCCGCTGTTCAACACCTTCATCGAGGCGGGTCAGCAGGCAGGCTGGCCCCGCACCGACGATTACAATGGCGAACAACAGGAAGGCTTTGGCCCGATGGAGGCGACGATCTGGAAGGGTCGTCGCTGGTCGGCTGCCAATGCCTACCTGCGTCCTGCCAAAAAGACGGGCCTGTTGACCGTCGTGCGCGGTCTGGCGCATCGGATCCTGTTTCAAGGAAAACGCGCTTACGGCGTTGAGTTGGAACGGAAAGGCAAGATCGAGACTGTCGAGGCCAAGCGCGAGGTCATTGTTTCGGCCAGCTCGATCAACACGCCCAAGCTGCTGATGCTGTCGGGCATCGGTCCTGCGGATCATCTGCGCCAGCACGGGATCACGCCGCTGGCGGATCGTCCCGGAGTGGGGGCCAACCTTCAGGATCACCTGGAGGTTTACATGCAGTACAAGTCGCTGAAGCCGATCACACTTTATACCTATTACAACCTTCTGGGCAAAAGCCGCGTGGGGGTCGAATGGCTGCTGCAAAAAACCGGACTGGGTGCATCGAACCAGTTCGAAAGCTGCGGTTTCATTCGGTCGTCCGAGGCGGTGGATTATCCCGACATCCAGTACCATTTCCTGCCGCTGGCCGTTCGATATGACGGCAAGTCCGCGGCGCAGGGACATGGCTTTCAGGCCCATGTCGGGCCGATGCGATCAAAGTCCCGCGGCACCGTCCGGCTGTCTGGCACGAATCCGGTGGCCGCGCCCGAGATCCGCTTCAACTACATGTCGCACGAGGATGACTGGGCCGAGTTTCGTGCCTGTGTCCGCCACACGCGCCGCATCTTCGATGCACCGGCCTTTGCCGAGTTCCGGGGCGACGAGATTCAGCCCGGTGAGGCGGTCCAGACGGACGCGGAGATCGACGATTTCATCCGCGAACACGCCGAATCCGCCTATCACCCCTGTGGCTCTGCGCGCATGGGTGCGATCGATGATCCGATGGCGGTCGTTGATCCCGAACTGCGGGTGATCGGAGTCGAGGGATTGCGCGTGGCCGACAGTTCGATCTTTCCGCGCATCACGAACGGCAACCTGAACGGTCCGTCGATCATGACCGGCGAAAAGGCCGCCGACCACATATTGGGACGGACGATGATGCGCGAAGACGTCGCAGCCTGAAGGAAAAGGGCCCGCACCGGATCGGTGCGGGCCTCTTTGTCATGCCGCGTCGGAGGCGGCGGCGCGCTTTGAATAGTTCAGCACCGGGGCCAGCCAGCGCTCGACCTCTTCCAGCGACATCCCCTTGCGGGTGGCATAGTCGCGAGCCTGATCTTCCTCAATCCGGGCGACGCCGAAATAATAGGCTTCTGGATGGCCGATATAAAGGCCGGAGACCGAACTGCCGGGCCACATGGCCATGCTTTCCGTCAATTCGACCCCGGTCGCGGCTGTGGCATCCAGAAGATTGAAGAGGGTGGTCTTTTCGGTGTGATCGGGCTGCGCCGGATAACCCGGAGCAGGACGGATACCCTTGTAGGGCTCTGCAATCAGTTCTTCCGGGGTGAAGGCCTCGTCAGGGGCATAGCCCCAGAGTTCACGCCGCACACGGGCATGCAGCATTTCCGCCATGGCTTCGGCAAAGCGGTCCGCCAGTGCCTTGACCATGATCGCGCCATAGTCATCGTTGGCGCGTTCATAACGCGCCGCAACCTCTGCCTCCTCGGGGCCTGCGGTGACAACAAAGCCGCCGACGTGATCGGAAATGCCTTCGGGCGCCACGAAGTCGGCCAGTGCCACGTTGGGACGGCCGTTCCGTTTGGTCACCTGCTGGCGCAGCGTGTGCAGGACGGCCTTTCGGTTGCTCCGATCCGGTCCGGTGAAAAGGTGGATATCATCCCCCACCGCGTTGGCAGGCCAGAAGCCCACGACAGCGCGCGGCTTGAACCATTCGCCTTCAATGATGCGGGCCAGCATCTCCTGCGCGTCTGCGAACAACTGGCGTGCCGCCTCTCCCTGCTTTTCATCATCGAGGATGCGGGGATAAACGCCCTTCATTTCCCATGTCTGGAAAAAGGGCGTCCAGTCGATATAGCGCGCGATCTGGGCCAGGTCCCAATCATCGATGATCCGCGTGCCGGTGAAGGCAGGGACCACGGGCGCATAGGACGACCAGTCGATCTTCAGTGCATTGGCGCGAGCCGCCGTCAGGGGCAGGCGGCTTTTGGCGGCTTCGGAGCGCTCGTGCCGCTCGGCGACCTCCGTATACTCGGTGCGGATACCCTCGACATAGGCATCCTTCTGACCGGCGCTCAGCAAGGACGAGGCGACACCCACGGCACGGCTCGCGTCGGTCACGTAAACGGCCTGTCCCTTGAGGAACCGGGGCGCGATTTTGACTGCAGTATGGATCTTGGACGTGGTGGCGCCGCCGATCAGCAGCGGGATGTCAAAGCCCTCGCGCTCCATTTCGGAGGCTACATGGACCATTTCATCCAGCGATGGCGTGATCAGGCCCGACAGGCCGATGATGTCGACCTTTTCATCCCTTGCGACCTGCAGGATCTTCTGCGCGGGCACCATGACGCCCAGGTCGATCACTTCGAAGTTGTTGCAGGCCAGCACGACACCGACGATGTTCTTGCCGATGTCGTGTACGTCGCCCTTGACCGTCGCCATCAGGATCTTGCCGGCCGTTTCGCGCTCGGTCCCGCCCGTCAGCCGCTTTTCCTCTTCCATGTAGGGCAGAAGGACGGCCACGGCCTGCTTCATCACGCGGGCCGACTTCACGACCTGCGGCAGGAACATCTTGCCGGCGCCGAACAGATCGCCCACGACGTTCATCCCCGCCATCAACGGGCCCTCGATCACGTGCAGCGGTCGCTCGGCGCTCTGCCGCGCCTCCTCGGTGTCGGCTTCAATGAATTCGGTGATGCCATTGACCAGCGCATGTTCAAGACGCTTTTCGATCGGCCACTCGCGCCAGGACAGGTCCTTTTCCCGTTTCGCGCCTTGCCCGTCGCCGCGGAACCGCTCGGCGATCTCCAGCAGGCGCTCGGTCGCGTCGGTACGGCGGTTCAGGACCACATCTTCGCAGGCTTCGCGCAGATCGGCGTCGATCTGGTCATAAACGGCCAGCTGACCCGCATTGACGATTCCCATGTCCATCCCCGCCTGGATGGCGTGGTACAGGAAGACCGCGTGCATGGCCTCACGCACGGGCTCGTTGCCGCGAAAGCTGAAGGACAGGTTCGATACCCCGCCCGAGACATGGACATGGGGCAGGTTCTGCCGAATCCAGCGCGTCGCCTCGATGAAGTCAACGCCATAGTTGTTGTGTTCCTCGATGCCGGTGGCGACGGCAAAGATATTGGGATCGAAGATGATGTCCTCGGGCGGAAAGCCCACCTCATCCACCAGGATGCGATAAGCGCGTTCGCAGATCTGGATCTTGCGCGCGCCCGTGTCGGCCTGGCCCTGTTCATCGAAGGCCATGACCACGACTGCCGCCCCATAGGCCAGGCACAACCGCGCCTGCTGCCGGAACTGTTCCTCGCCTTCCTTCATGGAGATCGAGTTCACGACCGGCTTACCCTGCACGCATTGCAGACCGGCCTCGATCACCTCCCACTTGGAACTGTCGATCATGATCGGCACGCGGGCGATGTCGGGTTCGGCCGCCAGCAGGTTCAGGAACTCGACCATGGCTGCGCGGCTGTCGATCAGCCCCTCGTCCATGTTGATGTCGATGATCTGCGCCCCGTTTTCCACCTGGTCGCGGGCAACCTCCAGTGCGGCGGCGTAATCGCGGTTCTTGATCAGCTTGCGGAAGCGTGCGCTGCCGGTGACGTTCGTGCGTTCTCCGATGTTCACGAAAGGAATGTCGGGGGTCAGCGTGAAGGGTTCGAGGCCCGAAAGGCGCAACAGACGATCAGGCATAGGCGGGCACCTTTCTGGGGGTGAAACCTTTGACGGCATCGGCAATGGCGCGGATATGGTCGGGCGTCGTGCCGCAGCAGCCGCCGACGACATTCACCAGCCCTTCGCGGGCGAACTCGGCCACCTGCATGGCCGTATCGTCGGGACCTTCATCATACTGGCCGAAGGCGTTAGGCAGCCCGGCATTCGGATAGGCACAGATCAGCGTTTCGGACACGCTGGACAGTTCGGCCAGGTGCGGGCGCATCGCGGCCGCCCCAAGCGCGCAATTCAGCCCGATGGTCCAAGGATTGGCATGGCGCACGGAATACCAGAAGGCCGTGGGCGTCTGCCCCGACAGCGTCCGCCCCGACGCGTCGGTGATCGTTCCCGAGATCATCATCGGCAGGCGCTGGCCATGGGCCTCCATCGCCTCGATACAGGCAAAGATCGCGGCCTTGGCATTCAACGTGTCAAAGATCGTTTCGATCAGCAGGATGTCGGCCCCGCCCTCGATCAGCCCCTTGGCCTGCTGCAGATAGGCGCGTCGCAGATCATCAAAGCTGACGGCGCGGTAGCCCGGATCGTTCACATCCGGGCTCATGGAGGCGGTGCGGTTCGTCGGCCCGATCGCGCCCGCGACGAAACGCGGTCGGCCGTCCTCGGCCGTGGCGCGGTCCAGTGCACGTCGGACGACCCGGGCGCCCTCGACATTCAGTTCGTGGACCGCAGATTGCATGCCGTAATCGGCCTGCGCGATGGTTGTGGCAGAAAAGGTGTTCGTTTCGACGATATCCGCACCCGCAATGGCATAGCGATAGTGAATCTCCTCGACCGCCTGGGGCTGGGTCAGGATCAGCAGGTCGTTGTTGCCGGTCTGCGGATGTTCGGAATGGTGTCGGCAGACATGGCCCGAGCCGTGGCCGGTATAATCGTCCTCGCCAAGGCCCAGTTGCTGGATCTGGGTTCCCATGGCCCCGTCCAGGATCAGGATGCGTTCCGATGCCGCGCGGTTCAGTGCATCGAAGGCGGGTGAGGGTGTCAGTCTGCCGGTCATGGTCGGGGCCTTTCGTCAGAAGCCTGTGATATAGACCCGCAGCCCCGCGTCAGCAAATTCATAATTTTCGACAAGATGATGAAAGCCGTGCATGTCAGGACAACGGCACCCCGCGCTCGTCCTTCAATGTCTTCAACACGATCTCGGACCGGACCTGCGCCACCTGCGGGTGAGGCAGCAGGTGGCGGTGAACGAAATCCGCAAACCCATCGAGATCGCGGGCCCGGATGTCCAGGATATAATCGGCATCGCCTGACACCGAAAAGGCCGAGCGGATCATCGGCTGTGCGGCCACGAAGCGGGCAAACTCGTCCTCCCGGCCCTGACCATGGCCGCGGAGATTGACACGGATGATCGCACGGAATGCATGGCCCAGTTTTGCCGCCGAAAGCCGGGCCGAATACCCCTCGATGATGCCCGCATCCTCCAGCGCGCTTCGCCTGCGCGAGATCTGCGAAGCGGAGAGACCGACGAGATCGGCCAAGGCAGCGTTGGTCAGCGAAGCATCGCGCTGCAGCGCCGACAAAAGTGCAGCATCGAAGTGGTCCATGCAAATTCCATTCGCCAAAGCGGGAAGTGACGCAAGCGCCGCGCATTGCAGGCCCCAGGATAAGGAATTTTGCAAGTCCCATGCATTGCGAAAGGCGCATCATCGATAAAAGTGAACAGGAGGAGGATGACCATGGGACCGTTCCCGCATGACGCCCCCAAGGCCACAATCAGCGCGGCAAACCCGGCAGGCACCGACGGCTTCGAATTCGTGGAGTTTGCCCATCCCGAACCGCAGGTTCTGGACCGGATCTTCCGGCAGATGGGCTTTACGCCCGTGGCCCGTCACAAGGCCAAGGAGATCACGCTCTATCGTCAGGGCGACATCAACTATCTGCTGAACGCTGAACCGGACAGCCACGCGGCCGGCTTTGTGGCCGAACATGGCCCATGCGCGCCCGCGATGGCGTGGCGTGTCGTGGACGCACAGGCCGCGCTGAAGCGCGCGGTCGATCTGGGCGCAAGCGAATATACCGGCGCGGGCAAGTCGATCGAGGCTCCGGCGGTGATCGGCATTGGCGGGTCGCTGCTGTATTTCATCGACCGGTATGGAGATGAAGGCAGCGCCTATGACACTTACTATGAGTGGCTGGGCGAGGCAAACCCTCGGCCCGAGGGTTTCGGCTTCTTCTATCTGGATCACCTGACCCACAACGTGATCCGCGGCAACATGGACACGTGGTACAAGTTCTATCACGACACGTTTAATTTCCGCGAGATCAGGTATTTCGACATCAAGGGCAAGCAGACCGGCCTTGTCAGCCGTGCCTTGACCTCGCCCGATGGCAAGATCCGCATTCCGATCAACGAAAGCACCGACGACCACAGCCAGATCGAGGAATACCTGCGCGAATACAAGGGCGAAGGCATCCAGCACATCGCCATTGCCAGCAACGACATTTACGGCGGCACCGACAGGATCGCGGATGCGGGGATGGAGTTCATGCCCGGACCGCCCAGCACCTATTACGAGATGTCGCACCGCCGTGTGAAGGACCACCAGGAACCGATCGACCGCATGAAGGCACGTGGCATCCTGATCGACGGCGAGGGCGTGGTGGGCGGCGGCGAAACCCGCATCCTGCTGCAGATCTTCTCCAAGACCGTGATCGGCCCGATCTTCTTCGAGTTCATCCAGCGCAAGGGTGATGACGGCTTTGGCGAGGGCAACTTCCGCGCCCTGTTCGAATCCATCGAGGAGGACCAGATCCGCCGGGGCGTCCTCAGCGCGGAACCGACCGCCTGACCTGATGGCTTGGACCGATTACAGCAGTGCGCCGGCAGCCGGGACCGTGATCTGCCCCGCAACTCAGATCACGGGCGTTCACGCGATGATGGTCATGACCGGACGCGGCGGCTTTCCCCTGATCCTGGTGCGGGAAGGCGACTTGGTGCGAGCCTTCGTCAACGCCTGCCCGCACCAGTACCTGCCGCTGGATTACCGAGGAAACAACCTCCTGTCAGCCGACGGAAGCCGGCTGCTCTGCACCGCCCATGGTGCCAGCTTTGACAAAAGGACCGGAGAACCTGTCAGCGGCGCGGACTGTGCGCTGGATGCGGTGCCTGTATCGATCAGGGGCGGTGACATCGTCATCGCCCCTGATCCTTGATCAGAAGCCGGCCTTGATCTTCTCGAACTCGGCCAGTTGGCGCTGGCGCTGCTCGGGGCTGTTCGGCGTTTGCGCCAGCACGGGCGCGTCGATGTCCGACAGTCCTTCGGCCACCGCCGGTTCGTCCGCAATGGTCGCCATGGCTTCGGTCGAGGTGTGGCCATAGCCGATGGTATCCAGCAACGCCTTGCCGGCCGACGGCTCCAGCCAGGCATTGATGAAGTCATAGGCCTTGTCTTCGCTGCCCGGGCCGTTCTTCAGGTTGATGAACCCGCAGAAAAAGGTCGAGGACCCTTCGACCGGTTCGCGCTGGAACCCCACGGGATAGTTGTCCTCCTGCAGATAGACGACCCCGTCGTTCCAGGACCAGGCGATGTCGACAGCCCCCGAGGCCATCAGTTGCGCCTGCTCGGACGGGTCCGACCAATAGGCGGCAACATTCTGATGGGCCTGCCGCAGCCAGTCGGCCGCCGCTTGGAACTGTTCGTCCGTCACGTCGCTCCAGTCCGTGGTTCCCGTGGCCAAGTAACCCAGTGCCCAGACGTCATCCGAACTGTCGGGCAGCGAGGTGCGTCCCTGATACTTGGGATCGACAAAGACCTGCAGGGTGGACACATCCTCGGCCGGGACGGTTTCGCTGTTATAGGCGATCGCGGTCGCGCCCCAGTCCGTGGGAATGTACCACACGCCCTGATCGTCGCGGAACACGTCGGAGTCCAGGAACTCCTCCCCGATCTTGTCAAAGTTCGGGATGCGAGACGTGTCCCAGGGCTCGATCAGATCGGCGTCGCGATACTTGCTGACCATCTGGCTGCAGGGATGGGCCACATCTGCGCGAAAGCCGGACGCCACCTTCTGGAATGCCTCGTCGTCATCGCCATAAAAGGTAAAGGTTGGGCTGTCGCCGTGCTGGTCGATATAGCCCTGAAAAATCGACGGTTCCTCGAAACCGGCCCAGTCAAAGACGGTCAGTTCGGGATCTGCTGCATAAGCGGGAAGGGCCGCGGCGGCCAAGATCGTGGTGGTCAGCAAGCGCATGAAATCAGGCCTTTCCATGGGGCGAGTTCGCAATGACGCTAAACGCGGTCCCCAGACCGTGCAAGCCCATCGCGCGGGCGTGATAACGGCGTGCCGTTGCGTCGGGCAGCGGTCCTAGCGGCGCAGCAAGTCCGGTCCGCCCGCGATCTGCGGATCAGGCTGACCGATGGCCTCGGCGTTCTTGCCGGTGAAATCGACGGCCTGCAGGATGGTCTGGATGGCTGCCACCCGCGCCCGCCGCTTGTCGTCGGACCGGATGACCGTCCAGGGCGCGATGGGCGAATGGGACAGGTTCAGCGTTTCGTGGATCGCGGTGCTGTAGTCGTCCCATCGGGCCAGGCCCTCGACATCGACGCTGCTCAGCTTCCACTGCTTCAGGGGATCCTTTTCGCGGTCGAGGAAACGCCGCAGCTGTTCCGCCCGGCCGACATTCAGCCACAGCTTGACCAGCGTCACCCCGTCATCGACCAGCGTCTGCTCGAAACTGGGCAGCTGGCGGAAGAAGGCGTTGCGCTGCTGGTCGGTGGCAAAGCCGAACACACGTTCGACCACGCCGCGGTTGTACCAGCTGCGGTCGAAGAGGGCGATCTCGCCCGCCGCGGGAAGCCAGTCGACGTAGCGCTGGAAATACCACTGACCCGCCTCGCGCTCGGTCGGCTTTGGCAGCGCCACCACATAAGCCGATCGCGGGTTCAGGTTCTCGCGCACGCGTTCGATGGTGCCGCCCTTGCCGGCCGCATCCCGTCCT
>NZ_JBKGUN010000229.1:0-20548 GCF_046462195.1 Paracoccus sp. (in: a-proteobacteria)
TCACATCCACTCTCCAGATCATGGGCCACGATCTTGTCTTCGTGTCCACAAAACCGGCAGAAGATCACAGGGCTATTCCTGAAGCGGTCAGGATCGAAGGGCAGCAGGCGGCACGGCATCAACAACACCTGCTGTCTTTCAGGCTCGTCTGTTGACGCAGCTGGCTGGCACGATGCGGAGTTTCGGGCACGGTTCTGCATCAGGGTTCCGAAGGACATGCACCGCATCGGCAGCCTCATAACGGAGACAGGAGCCGCGCATCCGACGCCACGGTCGCGGAGGCTTAATGATCGGATCGCTTGCCAGTTCCGCGACGCAAAACAGCACTCCATCGTGCTCATCCCTTCATATGGAGGCGGGAAAGCGTATGGTCTTTTCAGGTATTTGCCTGATCGCAATCTGTGACTAATGACAGTTGCCGCGCCATCCTTTGCCTTTGGTCCTTGCTACAGCTGATATGAGCCTCCTCCCCGAGATGCACATTGAAATAGCAAACTACCGGATAAAGGTCATGCCCCGGGAGAGCTGCGCCATCCCAAGAATAAAGCGGACAGAATTCTGATGCGCCTACCCAATTTAACGTGATGCCTGTTGCACGGCTGGCTTTAGCCAATTTGCCGTACGACATCTGCATGGGTGCAGCCCGACTTTTTGTCACTTAATAAAGCACATTGATAGACTAGGGAGCAGGAAGTTAAACTAAATGTCGCTTGGAAATAGGTCGATCAGAACTCTAGCAACTGCCTTTTCGAGGGTTGCCCGCGACTGCCCACGACCCTTAACGGAGTGGCCGCGCTTTGTGGCGCCTTACCAGAGACCGAACGATGCTCCTGATAACTTGGGGAGTTTGGCAGGCTGAAGCCTGCAAACTCTCGCGTCAAATCCTGGGCCCGCTGCTGCAGTGAAAACGCGGCTGCACTGGTTTGTTCAGCAACCGCAGCATTTTGCTGAGTGACCTGATCAAGCTGATTGACGCCGGCATTGATTTCGGCAAGTCCTATTGTCTGCTCATTGGCGGCCAAGGCGATGGACGAAATCTGTTCGGAAATCTCCTGTGCCTTACCAACGATCACCTGCAAGCTTTCGCCCGTCTGGCGAACCAGTACCGAACCTGCCTTTACCTGCGCAGCACTTTCCGAAATCAATGTCTTGATCTCGCGCGCAGAGTCTGAAGCCCTCTGCGCCAGCCCACGCACCTCGGAAGCCACCACTGCGAACCCTTGGCCAGCTTCGCCTGCCCGTGCGGCCTCCACGCCAGCGTTCAGAGCCAGAAGGTTCGTCTGGAACGCGATGTCGTCAATGACGGCAATGATGCGTGTCACCTGATCAGAGGATTTTTCGATCCTCCGCATTGCCGTGACAGCATCCTGAACAACAACCGCGCTGCTTTCAGCAATTTCTCGGTTCTGATGACTTGCGTGCTCGGCCAGCTTTGCACGCTCCGCTGTTGAACGGACGCTTTCATTCATCTGGTTCAATGCGGCCGCAGATTGCTCAAGTGTTGCCGCCTGTGTTTCGGCGCGGCTTGAGAGATCCTGTGCTGCAGCCGTGATCTCCTGAGCGCCGCCATTGACCTGATCCGAGATCTGGCTGGTGCGCGAGATGTTTCCTATCAAAGCCTCAACGACATCGTTGTAAGACTTGCGCAACTCTTCGTACTCTAAGGGAAACGGGTTGCTTGCCGGGTTGGGGATCAGTTCTGTCAGGTTCCCTTTTGCCAGACACGCCAGTCCGTCGCCGATATCCCGAACCACGCGTGCCTGCTGGTGCAGTTCCGCCTCACGGCGCGCCGCGGTTTCCGCTTCCACGCGTTTGGCATCCGCGGCCGACTGCCGTCGCTCGATGGCGTTGTCTTTGAAGACAATCAGAGCTCTCCCAAGCTGAGCCAGTTCGTTCCGTCCCTCAGCGTCCGTGATCACGACATCCAGATCGCCTTCTGCCAGCTTGGTCGTCTGACGGACGGTGCGCATCAGCCGCTGCGCCAGACCGTATGACAGCAGACCACCGACAATCGCACCAAGAAGGATCGTGCCTCCTACACCTGAAAGCAACGACGCTTCCGTGTTGGCCATGATATCCGAAGCGTAGGTCTGCAGCGACTGTTGCCTGCCCTGCGCGTCCTGCCGAATGGCAGCAGTCACTGCCAGAACATCATCAGTCGTCGCCTTCATCAGCGCAAGATTTGACTGAACTGCCGGTTCCGCATCGCGAAGCGCTTTGGCGGATGCCCAGTATCCTGCAACCTCTTGCTGTATAACAGTCAGCAAGGCCTGCGCATCCTGGCTCGCGGGCAGTTGCCTCAGACTCGCGAGATGAGCCTTTGTCTCCTCAAAGGGCTGGATGGCCGTGTCGAATTCATTCACGTCGCCACCCGTTATGAACCGATCGATGCGCGCGCGTGTGACCAGAAACGAGTTGGAGGCAGCGAGGGCGTTATAGGCAGGCGATTGCGCCCCCTGGGTTTCGAACATCTCCTGAAGTCGCTGAAGGTTGCGGCGCTGCTCGATGGCAATGACTTGGATGCGTTGCGCTTCGGCGCTTCTGGCAAGATAGTGCCCGGTGAAATCTCGCGCCTCCCTCATGTGCTTGTCCTCGAGGGCAACGAGTTCGGCTGCGTCTGTACTGCCCATTTCTGTTGCCTTTGCCGCCAGATCCCTGACGCTCGTCATTTTTTGCACGATTTTTGCTGCGGCAGTCGAAGATGCCTCCTGCATGAACAGGACCAAGGACCTCTCAGCCTCGGAAATACCACGGGTGATGTCGGCAGTGATCAAGGCCATGACGGCCGCCTGTTCGGCATCCTGACTGACAACCTTGAGGCGGCTGAGCTGAAACCAGGTAAAGCCGGCGAAAGCTATCAGAAGAAACAGGATAAGCCCGAAACCTGCCGCCACCTGCACGGAAATTCGCGTGTTCTTTAACATGACAATCTGCTCCAGTTCCCGATAAGGGGCCATGTACAAGGGGGCCATAACAGGCAACCAGTTCTTTTCAGGAGGCGCGTCCAGAGGGTGATGCGGTGCCTGCAAGGGGGCTGCGCCATGCTTCTTCGGGCAGGAATGTCCGGTCCAGATCGAGGTCTTGGCTACCCTGCGGTCCTTGCCGGGACGAAACGAGAAAAGCAGCGAGCGTTGCCGCCAACTCATCCGTCTGCCGGGCAATACTGTTTGCGAACGAGGTCGTTTCGACGGCAATCGTCACGGTCTGACGGTTCAACTGCCCGACGTTCCCCAGAGCAGCCTTGACCTCCCCAAGTGCCTGGACCTGATCGCGGGACAGCGTAGCAATGGTATTCACCAATCCTCTGATCTGACCGGCGTGCGCGACGATGTTGCCCAATGATGTCCCGGTCCGTTGCACAAGAGACGTTCCCTCGCTGACCTGGGACGAGGATTCGGATATCAGCCGCCGGATTTCGCGCGCCGAGCCCGACGCGCGCTCGGCAAGGCCACGCACTTCGGCCGCTACGACCGCAAAACCTCGTCCTGCCTCGCCCGCACGCGCGGCCTCGACACCCGCATTGAGCGCCAGGAGGTTGGTCTGAAAGCCGATATCCTCGATCACGCCGATGATCCGGGTAATCTGTGTCGAACCCTGCTCGATCAGATGCATGGCATTGATTGCTTGGGCAACGACTTCGCCACCGGCATTGGCGCGTTCTTCATTTTGTTGGCAGACATCTTCTGCGGTGGACGCCCCGGACCGGGCATTGCCCGTAAGAGCTATGACGTGCTCCAGTGCGGCAGTGCCAGTATCCAGCATGGCATCCTGCTGCTCTGCACTCTGGGCGAGTTCCCGAGCGGTCCGTTCGATCTGCGCCGAGTCGATGCGCACCGTGCCCGAGATATGGTCGATGCGCCGCACCAAGTCGTCCAGATGTTGCACAAGCTGATTGTAGGCTTGGCGAAGCTCATCGTGCTCGGCAGGGAAAGGATCTTCGATCAGCTGCTTGAGGTTACCATTGGCAGCACGGGCCAAACCCGCATGCAGTTCCTGGAGAACGCTTTCCTGTTGCATGGTCTTTTGACGGTTGGAAGAATTCAGCCGCTCCATCTCCTCGACCTGCGCAATGCAACGGTCTTTTGTTGTGCTTGCTTCCGCCTGAGCTGCCGAAATCTGCGCTTGGGCAGAAGCCTCTGTGGCGCGCACGGTTGCGAACAGATGCACAAGACAACCGGCGGTACCAAGGAACACAACCAACCCTGCCCAGAATGCAGCAATCCCGCCCGCAGGTGGTCCAATCTTTACCAGCAGGACCATCTGAAGCAATGTTCCCGCACCCGCATAGACACTCACCGCATGCGGTGTGCGAAGCAGCGCGATTGCAACCAAGCCCAGCAACCAGAGTACACCCGGGTCAATGCTGGTTCTGAGGCCTGTTGCCGGCAACGTTGCCAGTGAAACCGTCAATGCCATGACAATCGGCAGCCCGACAAAGGCGACACGGACCGGAGCCTTCCAGCAACACAGCAGACCGATCAGGACAATGAAACCCTGAAGGACCAATGAGACCCCAAGGCCTTCTTGCGCCGACAAACCCAAGATCCCGCACAGGATCAAGCCAGTTGCAGCGGCTTCCTGAAATCGGGCTTCTTCTTGCGGGGAGGCAGGCTTTTCAGCAGTACCCATGGTCTCGCTTTCTTGCATGCGGGACCGAACCCGCCGAGTTTTGTGTCAGCTCTTCAATCGGATTGTCAGCGGTCGGCCCGGTTGCGGTGGGGCAGCAGTTCTGATTGGTCGGACCGTCAAAACGCTTGCCTGTCCATGGGATAGGTACCCTTCGCCAGCGGGGCGCTGTTCTTCATCGCTCGAATTTACACACGCGTGAAGCAGGCCCCTAAAATGTTGCTAAAACAACTCGACGTCGCCACCGGGGGGCCGCATCGGCTGTTCTCGCACCGCCACCCTTGCATCGCCAAGCAACTGCAACTGGACCCGCCCCGTGGCTGGCCAGAACCGGACACGCCTAGCTTGCGTGCCGCAAAGATCGCTGGCAATCAGCGGGATACCTTCGTCTTGCAGAAAACGTCGGGCCGCATCGGCGTTGCGCTGCCCGATGTCCGGCAGGCCCGCCATCATCCTAGCTCCCCCGAACAGCTTGGCCCGAAGCTGACCGCGTCCGACACCGCGGCGCATCAGCCCGTTGACAAGCACCTCCATGGCCGCTGCGGCATAACGGATATCGGCCCCGCCCGGTCCCGAATCCGGCAAAAGGAAATGGTTCATCCCGCCGATCCCGCGCAAGGGATCAAAGATGCAGGCAGATACACAAGAACCCAGCACGGTCGTGATCATGACGGAGGGATCATCGTGTATGGCATGTTCGCCCTGCACGACATGGATGACACGGCTTGCAGCATCCTCCATCATGGCGCCTTTCTCAGCCGGGCTGTTTCCTGGCTGATCAGACATGGTCCGATGCGGCCCAGCGGCAACACCACATCGGCGCCCCCCATTTCGATCGCTACGCGCGGCATTCCCCACACGACCGAGCTGTCGCGATCTTGGGCGATGGTCAGTGCGCCTGCCTGTCGTAAGGCGCACATCCCTTCTGCCCCGTCGGCACCCATTCCAGTCAGCAGGGCAGCACGAACGTCCAGCCTGTCGGCAATGGCAGCGGCATCAAGGAACAGCGCATCGACAGAGGGTCGATGTCCGGAAACGGCAGGGGCCGCATGGACGCGAAGGCGCAGGCCTCCGCGACAGATCACGCCCAAGTGACGCTCCGTCTCCACGGCGAGATAGATCGTCCCCCTTCGCAGCAGCGCACCATCCTCGGCCGCCACGACCCGGGGCGCAAGCATCTGGTCCAGACGCCTGACCAGTCCTTCCGCGAAACCGGGACGGATGTGCTGGACCACCAAGCACGGCGGACAATCGGCCGGCAAGCAGGCCAACACGGTTTCCAAGGCCGTGATGCCGCCAGTCGAGGCACCGATGACGATCAACCCGGCAGGCGGATCAAGGGGTCCCGACAATGACGTGGCAGGCACTGGCATGACAGGCGCAGACGCCGGTCGGGGTGTTGTTCGACCCGGAGAAAGCCCGCGCAACAGAGCAGTGGCCATCTGCTCGATCATTCTGTCATGCGCAGCTGCATCAGGATCGGGACGGCGGTTCCGACCATACACGATGATATCCGAGTTGATCATCGACAGCATGTCGGAAACGGTTTCGAACTCCCGCATGTCCGCAATCTCGGCTGCGACGGCGACGCGTGAGGGAAGATGCGATTCAATCAGGACATAGGCTTCACCCAAGGTTGCGGCACCAAGAACAGTGACACCGAGCTGCTGCTTGCAGCGTCGCAGTGCTGCAGTACGCCGCAGCGTGTTGGGGTCGGCGATCAGCAGGATCGAATTCGACACGGGGAAACTCCGGTAAGGGTTTCCTGAAGTTGGTCGATAAAACTTAAAAAGTTCTTTCCTCTCGCAGGGTTGGTTCAGTCAAAGTTGAAGTTTTCAAAGAACGATTCCTTAAGGGTTAGCTGCTAGCGAAAGGGGGCGCCGATGCTAACATAAGGTGAAAAAGATGCATGCCCTGCCCCTGCCCGAAACCTTCGACCGGAAGGCTGCGGCAACGTTTTCACGAAGCCTGCTCGACCATCGCGGGACGGACGCCGTCCTTGATGCCTCTGGCGTGCAGCGACTGGGCGCGATCGGCGTCGAACTGCTGATCGCTGCACGCAAGCAGTGGCAGGTTGACGGCAAGGCGCTGTCGATCAAGGACGCATCGCAGTCATTTCTCGACACGCTCGGGGATATCGGGACGTCGCTCGACTCTCTCCAAACAGGAGTAAAGGAATGAGTGTCCGGATCCTCGCAGTCGACGATTCGCCAACCATCCGCGCCTTGGTGTCGAAAGCCCTGCGGAATGCCGGGTTCGAGGTATTTGTGGCCTCGGACGGGGTCGAGGGCGTCGGTGCGCTGAGCGAGGCTGATCCGAACCTGATCATCACCGACATCAACATGCCGCGCATGAACGGGTTCGAGCTGATCGAGAATGTCCGTGCGACCGGAGCCTATGCAGAGGTGCCGATTCTCGTCCTGACCACCGAAAGCGGTCCTGAACTCAAGGCAAGGGCGCGCAATGCCGGAGCAACAGGATGGATCGTGAAGCCATTCGAGGATGAGCGCCTGGTTGGCGTGATCAACAAGGTATTGGGACTCTGACATGGCCGAGCTTGACGAATTCAAGGAGATGTTCTTCGTCGAATGCGACGAACTTCTGGAAGGCTTGGCCAATGGTCTGCGCCAGATGGAGCAGCCCAGCTTCGACAAGGAGATCATTCACGGCGTTTTTCGTGCCGTACACTCGATCAAGGGAGGCGCTGCAGCGTTCGCGCTGACAACACTTGTCACTTTCGCGCACCGCTTCGAGACGCTGCTGGACCTTGTTCGATCCGACCGCATGGACACGTCGGCGCTTTTGATGGCGCTGCTGCACCGGTGCTCTGACTGCCTGGCCGACCTCGTCTCTGCCGCACGCGCCACAGCTGATCCTGATGAAGCGCAGGTCGGGGCCCTGTTGGCCGAACTGGACGCGTTGATCGACGACGACGGCCCGGCCGACACGACGTTCGAGTTCACTCCGCTGACGCTCGATTTCGAGATGGCCCCCTTGGCACCGATGCCTTCAGGGGTGCATGTTCGGATGGCGCCAACCTTTGATCTTTATCGGTCGGGTAACGATCCGCTTGCCCTGCTGGCGGGCCTGCGAAAGCTGGGTGAAGCCACCGTCCAGCTTTGCGAGGAGCGGGTTCCCCTTCTTGAGGATTGGAACGCCGACGAGCCTTTGCTGGCTTGGGATATCACCCTGCAGGACGCAACCGAGGCTGATGTCATGCCGGTCTTCGAATTCGTCGAGGATTGTTGCGTTCTGTCTATCACCTCATTGAACGCGGAAGAAGCGCCGCCCCCAGAACTCCCAGACGCTCCGCCCGCAGAGGAGGTGCTGCCCGTGCCCCCGCCCTCCCTGACCATGACCCAGGATCAAACGCCTGCTGTTCCTCGGCCGGCTCAGGCCGCCGATCCCGCGCAAAATGCGCCGACGATCCGTGTCGGCCTGGATCGGGTCGATCGGCTGATGAACATGATCGGCGAGCTGGTCATCAAGGAGGCCATGCTGTCGCAGGTGATCCAGACGGCCGGCCTGCAGGAATCCCCTGATGTCGTTGCAGGTCTTGACGCAATTCGCCAACTGGCGGGCGACATTCAGGAAAGCGTCATGGCCATCCGGGCCCAGCCCCTGAAGCTGGTGTTCCAGCGCATGCACCGGATCCTGCGCGAAGCCGCGGACGCCACGGGCAAGCCCGTGCGCCTGGTCACGATCGGCGAACAGACCGAAGTCGACAAGACCATGATCGAGCGTCTTGTGGAGCCCCTGACCCACATGATCCGCAACTCGGTCGATCACGGGCTCGAGGACAGCGTCACGCGCCAGCGTCAGGGAAAGCCGCAGGAAGGCGTCATCACCTTGTCGGCCGCGCATCGTTCGGGCCGTGTTCAGATCGAGGTTTCGGACGACGGCGGCGGGATCAATCGTCCAAGGGTGCGTCAGATCGCCGAAGAGCGCGGCCTGATTGCGCCGGGCAGCAGCCTGTCACCCTCCGAGATCGACCAACTGCTGTTCCTGCCGGGCTTCTCATCCAAGCAGGAAGTGTCTGCTCTGTCGGGACGTGGGGTTGGCCTTGACGTGGTGCGGCGCGAGATCATGGCTCTGGGTGGTCGTGTAATGATCCAGTCGACCGAAGGAGCAGGCACGACCTTCTCGATCGTGCTGCCGCTGACTCTTGCGGTGCTTGAAGGAATGCTGATTCAACTGGGCGATCAGACCATGGTGCTGCCCATCACGGCAGTGCAGGAAACACTGCAGCCCGACCGATCGACGATGCACAGCATCGGCCAAGGCTCGCAGGTGCTGGCCAACCGGGGAGACCTGATCCCGATCATCGACCTTTGCGCAACATTCGGGATCCCTCATCCCCAGTCTCAGGAAACGGGCGTGCTGATAGTTGTCGAAACCGACAGTCGCAAGCGTGCGGCATTCCGGGTCGACACGATCTTTGACCAGCGTCAGGTTGTCATCAAGAGCCTGGAGCAGAACTATGGCCGCGTTCCGGGTGTTTCCGCCGCCACGATCCTCGGGGATGGAAAGATAGCGCTGATCATCGATCCCGAGGAAATCATTCTGTCTTTGTCAAACGACCAGGGCCGCCTGATGGCTGCCATGGCTTCGAACGGGTGACGCATGCTGCAATCAATCTCATACAACTCGGTCGGTAAAAGCGACGTCGTCGCCTTCAAGCTGGCAGACCAGGATTTCTGCATTGACATCGGGCTGGTGCGCGAGATCAGGGGCTGGACGCCGACGACCATGCTTCCTCATGCGCCGGATTACGTGAAGGGTGTGATCAACCTGCGCGGTTCGGTGGTCACGGTCGTCGACCTGTCCGCGCGCCTTGGTTTTGGCGCGGCAAGGCCTTCGCAGCGGCATGTCGTCATCATCGCCATGCATGAAGGCCGCGTGGTCGGTCTGCTGGCAGATCTTGTTTCTGACATCCTGACGATCAATGACGACCACATCCAGGGAGTGCCTGATATCGCTTCGAACCCGGCCAAAGAGTTCATCACCGGCATGATCACGCTGGAGGACGGGCGCATCCTTCGCAAGATCGATCTGGCCCAGCTGCTGCCTCATGTGCATGGAGGCGAGGTGTGAACCTGCATTCCGGTCCAGACGGTCCCAGCCTGAACGACGTCCAGTTCCGCAAGCTGGCGGGCATGGTTTACGAGGACAGCGGCATTATCCTTTCCGACGCCAAGCGCAGCCTTCTGATGGCGCGGTTGAACAAGCGCCTCCGGGCCTTGTCACTCCCGGATTACGGAGCTTACTGCAATCGACTGGAGAGTGATCAGGGTCCTGCCGAAAGGCGGCACTTGCTGTCGGCGATCACGACCAATGTCACGGCCTTCTTCCGCGAAGGTCACCATTTCAAGTCGCTGGCTGCCGAGGTTCTGCCCCCGATGATCGCCGATGTCCGCAAGGGCCGAAAGCTGCGCCTGTGGTCGGCCGCGTGCTCCTCCGGCGAAGAGCCCTACTCGATGGCTGTCACGCTTCTGGATACTTTCCCGGATGCGCCGCAGCATGATGTACTGATCCTGGCGACGGATATCGATCCGGAAATGGTCACCAAGGCGGAGGCGGGTCGGTTCTCCACCGAGGCCATGAAGCCTGTCGATCCAGCCATGGCCAAGAAACATTTCAAGCCGCAGGATGACGGGGTCGTTGCGCGGCCCGAGCTGATGCGGATCATGCGCTTTGCGGAATTGAACCTGCACCACGACTGGCCCTTCACGGGCAAGTTCGACGTCATCTTCTGCCGCAATGCCGCAATCTACTTTGATGCACCGGCCCGTCAGCGCCTGTGGTTGCGTTTCGCGGGCGCACTTGCGCCCGGCGGGTCGCTGTTCATCGGCCATTCCGAACGTCTGGACGGTCCAGCAGCAGATTACTTTCAGGTTGCCGGCACGACCCATTACCGACGCAACGCGTCGCCCCTATCCGCCAACCCACTGTAAGAGAGAAACCATGGCACTCAAATCGAATCTTCACGTGATGGTCGTGGATGACATGACCATCAGCCGGTCGCTGATCGAACAGGCACTGGACTGGGCAGGGCTGGTCAATGTCCAGTACGAGGCGGATGGTCAGGCCGCGTTCCGCCGCCTTGCCGCGGCGCCTGTGCATCTGGTGATTTCGGATTACAACATGCCCGGAATGGACGGCTTGTCGCTGCTGGAAGCGCTGCGCCAGAACCCCAGCACCCAGCGCATCGGCTTCATCCTGATCACCGGCACCGCCAATCGCGAAATGATCGAACGCGGTCAGCGAGCAGGCATGAACAACTTCATCGCCAAGCCCTTCACCAAGGAGGCCCTTCTGCGCTGCATCGAATCCGTGACCGGCAAGCTGCAATGACGGTGCGCCTGCCACATCATTCCCGTTCGGGTGGAGGCCCCCAGCCCTTGCGGCAGATTTTGGACAATGCTGCTGCAGAAGCGCGGAGGCTGACAAAGGGACTGAAGGATCTGGACCGGGATCTGGGCGCGGCTCTTGAAAGCCACAGCCCGGACGCGCTGCCGGACATTCAGCAAGCCGACCTCCTCCGGCAGGAGGCAGAGGGGCTGGCGCACTTCCTGTCCGCGCTGGCCCGGCAGGTCGATCCGCAATGGCTTTGCAATCCCGGAACGGCAGCCGGCGACCTGGGACTGCAGTCACAGGTCGGCCGACTTGCCAATCGCGCCACCCCGCCAGAAAAAGGCGGAATGGTCGATCTCTGGGGTCTGACCTGACCGATCACGGTGATGCCATATCCTGGATCCTTGGCCCGGGCAGGGCGGCAGAAGCAGCCATGCCCGGACCAAGGCCCAGGCGGCTGCAAGGAACCGTTCCCTCTTCGATCGATCCTTCACCTGTCCCAGATGGGATCGCTCAGGATTCAGTGGCTGGGCGTGGTTTCGGGCCGCAAGGCTGTTCCTGTCGCAAGACGGAATCCTCGTGTGGCCCCCCTTTTCATCCGCGGTCAACTCCCTATGCTTGGGCGCAAGACAGGAAAGGGAACGGCATGGCGCGGTCTGGACTTGAATACGGTGAGATGATGCGTCGCGCGCTGCAGGGCCTGATCGCCGAGGTGCTGCGCAAGGTGGCCAAAGAAGGCCTCCCGGGAGAACATCATTTTTTCATCACCTTCGACACGCGCGATGACGGTGTCGAAATGGCGGCCTGGCTTCGCGACCGCTATCCTGAGGAGATGACCATCGTCATCCAGCACTGGTTCGACAACCTGACGATTGCGGATGATCATTTCACCATCACGCTGAACTTTGGCGACTCGCCCGAACCCCTGAAGATCCCGTTCGACGCCTTGCGTACCTTTGTCGATCCTTCTGCCGAATTCGGCCTGCGGTTCGAGACCCAGGACAGCGACGACGATGAGGACGAGGACGAGGATGCCGAGTATGAGCTGGACGCCGAGGATGACGGCGATGAGACGCCCCCTACGGGCGGCGGAGAGGTTGTGCGGCTCGACCGCTGGCGGAAATAGCGGATGTCCGTGATGCGGGGCCTGTGGGCCTTTCCGATCACGCCCACCGATGCCGAAGGCCACCTTCTCCCTGCCGACCTGCGCCGCCTCATCCTCCGTCTGGTCCGAGCCGAGGTCGACAGCATCTGCGTGCTGGGCTCGACGGGCGGATATGCCTATCTGGATGCTGACCAGCGCCGCGCGGCCTTGGAAACGGCGCTGGACACGGCCGGTCGCAAGCTTCCGGTCCTGGTGGGCGTGGGCGCCTTGCGCAGCGATGTGTCAGCAGCCTTGGCAAGACATGCGGCGGATGCAGGCGCCGCGGGGCTGCTGCTGGCGCCCATGTCCTATACTCCCTTGACCGATGACGAGGTCGTTCAGCATTTCAGGACGGTCGCCGACGCCTCGGATCTACCGATCTGCATCTACAACAATCCTTCGACCACGCATTTCACCTTCTCCCCCGCTCTCCTGGCGCGTCTGGCGGCCCTTGCCAACGTGACTGCCGTCAAGATGCCCCTGCCTGCCGATGGTGATTATGCTACCGAGATCGCGCGCCTGCGTGCCGATCTGCCGGAGGGTTTCGTGATCGGCTACAGCGGCGACTGGGGCTGCCCCGCTGCGCTGCTCAATCGGGCCGACAGCTGGTTCAGCGTGGCGGCGGGATTGTGGCCTGAACAAACGCTCACACTGGCCTGCGCGGCACAGGCTGGTGATCGGGGCGAAACCGCGCGCTGGCAGGCCCGTTTCCAGCCGCTGTGGGAGCTGTTTCAGGCCCATGGCAGCCTGCGTGTCATTCATGCGTCTGCCCGCATCATGGCGCTGACCGAGGCGCAGCCGCCCCGGCCCATCCTGCCCCTGCCGGAAACGCTGACACCCAGAATCGAGGCGGCTATCCACGCACTGGATGCATAGGCGTTCAGTATGCCGTTGCATGCGAATTGCTTCTTGTCCTGCCTGCCGCTAAACCCTCCACGAAACCGTGAGGGAGCGACTCGATGACCAACACCCGCACCGAAACCGACAGCTTCGGCCCGCTGGAGGTTGATGCCTCCAGATATTGGGGGGCGCAGACGCAGCGTTCGATCATGAACTTTCCCATTGGATGGGAACGCCAGCCCGTGCCGATCATCCGTGCGCTTGGCGCCATCAAGCTGGCCGCCGCACGCGTCAACCGCGCCTCGGGCGACCTGCCTGCAGATCTGGCCGATGCGATGGAGCAGGCCGCGACCGAAGTCTTTCAGGGCAGGTTCGATGACAACTTCCCGCTGGTCGTCTGGCAGACCGGCTCGGGCACGCAGTCGAACATGAACGCCAATGAGGTGATCTCGAACCGCGCGATCGAGATCATGGGCGGAGAGTTGGGCAGCAAGAAGCCCGTTCACCCCAACGACCATTGCAACATGGGCCAGTCCTCGAACGACACCTTCCCGACCGCCATGCATGTCGGCATCGCGATGCAGGCGCGCGACGTGCTGCTGCCGGGGCTGGAAAAGCTGGCCGCCGCGCTGGAGGCCAAGTCGGACGAGTTCAAGGACATCATCAAGATCGGCCGCACCCACACGCAGGATGCGACGCCCCTGACCTTGGGTCAGGAGTTCGGCGGCTATGCCCATCAGGTCCGCAAGGGAATCGAGCGCGTGAAGGCCTGCCTGCCCGACATCTACGAGCTGGCGCAGGGCGGCACGGCCGTCGGCACCGGGCTGAACACGAAAAAGGGTTGGGACACGGCCATTGCGGCGGAGATCGCCAAGATCACCGACCTGCCCTTTGTCACCGCGCCCAACAAGTTCGAGGCGCTGGCCGCCCATGATGCGATGGTCATGTTCTCCGGGGCGCTGAAGACGGTGGCGGGATCGCTGTTCAAGATCGCCAACGACATGCGCCTTCTGGGTTCGGGTCCCCGTTCGGGCCTGGGCGAACTGATCCTGCCGGAAAACGAGCCCGGCTCGTCGATCATGCCGGGCAAGGTGAACCCGACCCAGGCCGAGGCGCTGACCATGGTCTGCGCGCATGTCATGGGCAATGACGCCGCCGTGGGCTTTGCCGGATCGCAGGGCCATTTCGAGTTGAACGTCTACAACCCGATGATGTCCTACAACGTGTTGCAGTCTATGCAGCTTCTGGGCGACGCGGCCTCCAGCTTTACCGACAACATGGTGGTCGGCACGCAGGCCAACACGGCGCGGATCGAAAAGCTGATGAAGGAATCGTTGATGCTGGTCACCGCGCTGGCACCCACCATCGGCTACGATAACGCCACAAAGGTCGCCAAGACCGCGCACAAGAACGGCACCACCTTGCGCGAAGAGGCGATCGCCCTGGGCTTTGTCGATGGCGAGACCTTTGACCGCGTGGTGCGTCCCGAGGACATGATCAGCCCGAAAGGCTGATCCCTTTGGCTTGACCGATTGGGGCCGTAATGCGCTAGACTGCGGATCACGGCCCCTTTTTTCAGGAGCACCCGTCATGACCAGCATCGTGAACCTGCGCCAGGCGCGCAAGCAGCGCGAGCGCGCCCAGCGCCGTGCGGCGGGTGATGCCAATGCCGCCCGCCACGGCGAGGTCAAGTCGCTGCGCGAAGTCAGGCAGGCCGAAGCCGAGCGCGCCGCCCGCCAGCATGAAGGGCACCGGGCCGATGACGAACGATCCCGAGATTGACCTGCCGCCCATGACGGCGCCGATCAAGCGATCGGTGACCATCGACGGGCACCGCACTTCGGTATCGCTGGAAGATCCGTTCTGGAAGGCGCTGGCCGCCGAGGCGTCCAAACGGGGCATGACGCGCGCCGTCCTGATCGGGCGGATCGATCACGCCCGCCCGCCCGCCGTCGGTCTGGCCACTGCCCTGCGGCTGTTCGTCATGGATGCAGTCACCAGACGGGAACCCTGAGTAACCGCGCCTCGACCCATGTCAGCGCGCGCTGACATGGGTCGAGGTCAAGTCCAGCAGCAACAAGCCCTCGGCGTCGCGCACTTCGGTCCTCACGGTCGAGATGCGGCGCCCCCGCTTGATCCAGCGAGCCCGCGCGACCAGCTGTCCTTCGCGGCAGTTCCGCAGCAACTGCGCATTGAGCGTCACGGCCACCGGAAAGCTGTCCATGCCTTCCTGCACCTGCTCTCCCCCCAGAACGAGATTTGTCGCGATCACGTCGGCGAACCAGACCAGCGCGCCCGCATGAATGGTCCCGAACGGGTTCAGGATCCCGTCGGTCACCGTCATCTCGCCCTCGGCTTCGCTTTCGCTGACACCCGTGATGTCGAATTCGATCTGGCCGTTCAGGCTTCGCTCTGCCATCCCGGGCCCTCCTTTCCTCGGTTCAGGAGACTTCGCCGGTAACCGGGTCGCGCCTCCATTTCGGCAGCGGACAAGGCACCCCCTCGCCCGCCTGAATGTCCGGCACGGCTCCGTCCGGATACGCACCCAGAACCGCAAAATCGCTTGCGGCAGACAGGCAGCGATGCGCAAGGCCTGCCGGAATCACCACCACGTCGCCTGCCGCGAGGGGCACGTCCTGGCCATTCTCGCCGCCAAGTCGCAGAACGGCTTGGCCCGAATGGCACCCCAGCACCTCATGCGTCTTCAGGTGGAAATGATGCCAGTCGTAAACGCCGCCTGACCATGATCCGGTCCATCCGTTTGAGGCGAATTTATCACGGAACCAACCTGCCGACGGCCCGCTGCAGACCGCGCGATGGATCACCGGCTTCAACGCGTCAGCCGCGCGATCAGCGAGGATGTGTCCCACCGTCCGCCGCCCATCTGCTGAACGTCCTTGTAGAACTGGTCGATCAGCGCCGTCACCGGCAGCGACGCCCCGATCTCGTCTCCGGCAGACAGGCAGATCGCCAGATCCTTGCGCATCCAGTCGACGGCAAAGCCGTGTTCGAACTGTCCCTCGGCCATTGTCTTGTGACGGTTGACCATCTGCCAACTGCCGGCGGCGCCCTGACTGATCACCTCGACTACCTTTTCCGGATCGAGGCCCGCCTTCATCGCGAAGGACAGCGACTCGGACAATGCCTGCACCAGACCCGCAATGGCAATCTGGTTGCACATCTTGGTCATCTGGCCGGCCCCCACCTCGCCCATCCGGCGGCAGATCCGGGCATACGCGTCAATGACCGGTGCTGCACGATCATAATCCGCAGCCGAGCCGCCGCACATCACCGACAACTGCCCATTCTCGGCCCCGGCCTGCCCTCCCGACACGGGCGCATCCACATAACCGATGCCCTTGTCCTGCGCAGCGCCGGCCAACTCCCGCGTCACCTCGGCTGAAACCGTGGTGTGATCCACGAAGACCGCCCCCTGCGCCATGCCGGCAAAGGCACCATCCGGTCCCAAGCAGACCTGCCGCAGGTCGTCGTCATTGCCGACGCAGGTCATGACGAAATCCGCGCCCGCCACCGCCTCGTGCGGGGTGGAAGCGCTGACGCCCCCGTGACGCGCCACCCATGCCTCGGCCTTGGCGGGTGAACGGTTGTACACCGTCACCCGATGCCCCGCCCCCGCCAGATGGCCCGCCATCGGAAAACCCATCACGCCAAGCCCCAGAAATGCCGCTCTCGTCATTCTTGCCTCATCCATCAGGGGGCGCGGGCGCGTTGAAATGGCCGCGCGCCTGTCATATGCAGCACACCACCACCCACGCGCGGGCGGGTCAACCCGTGCCGCGCCAGAACCGCCCAAGGAACCCGCCCCACATGCTGACCATGTTTCGCTGGCTTCTGCGGCTGACTGTCGGTCTGATTGTCCTGGCCGTCCTTTCGGCGGTCCTGGTCTGGTATTTCGCTGTCCGCTCGTTGCCCGATTACAACGCCACCTATCGCGTCCCCGATATCACCGCCCCGGTCGAGATCGTGCGCTCGACCGAAAATGTGCCTCATATCTTCGGCCAGTCGGACAAGGACGTGTTCTTTGCCCTGGGGCTGGCGCATGCCCAGGATCGACTGTTCCAGATGACCATGCTGCGTCGCGCGGCACAGGGACGTCTGGCCGAGGCGCATGGTCCCCGCGCCCTGCCCGCCGACGACCTGGCGCGCCGGCTCGGCCTTTATCGGAATGCCCAGGCGTCACTTGAGGTGCAGAGCCCGGCAACGCGCGAGGCCTTGACGGCCTATGCCTCCGGGGTGAACCAGTGGATCCGCATCGTCAACGAGGGCGCAATGGGGCGCGGGGCGCCTGAATTTTTCCTGTTTCCCGATGTCATCGCCTATTGGCAGCCAGCCGATTCGCTGGCGATCCTGAAGCTGCTGGCCGCCAGCAGCACGGATGCCGCCGCCGACGAGATCCTGCGGGCACGGTTGTCGCTGGCCTGGCCTGAGCATGGCCCCCAGATCGTGATGCGCCCGGATGTTCCTGCCACCCTGCCGCCCTATGCTTCGCTGTTTCCGGGCGCGCGGCTTGGTTTGCCTGAACGGACGCGGGACACGAACCAGGAACGGGATCCGCTCAGTTTCCTCCGTCCGGGCCTGGCCTTGGGCGGCAATGCCTTTGGCGCCGCCCCGCAGCGCACCGCGGCCGATGCGTCGCTTCTGGCCAATGACCTGCATGTCAAGTTGACGGTCCCTTCGCTTTATTATCTTGCGCGGCTGGAGCTGCAGGGCGGCGGTGTCATCGGCGCCACCATTCCGGGAATGCCCCTGGTTCTTTCGGGACGGGCGCCGGGCCTGTCCTGGGCCATCGTGCCGACAGACATCGATGACGCCGACATCGCCATCGAAGAGGTCCAGCCCGGCAATCCGGACCGCTATCGCGGACCTCAGGGCTGGACCAGTTTCCAGACCCGGACCGAGGTGATCCGCGTGCTGGATGCGCCCGACCAGACCCTGACCCTGCGGGACACGCTGAACGGGCCAATCATCCCCAATCTTGATCCCGGCCTTCGGGATATCACGCCCATCGGCCATGTCGCCGCACTCCGCTGGACGGGATCGTCCCGTCAGGACACGACCATGACGGCGTTGATGGACCTCATGCAGGCTCGCACATCCGAGACCGCCGCGCGCGCCTTGTCGGGTGTCGTGGCGCCAGCCCTGGCCGTGACGCTGGCCGAAGAAACGCGCGTCACCCATCTGCGTGCGGGCGCCCTTCCCCGCCGCGGCGACAACCATCCGACCGGTGGCGCCATGCCCAGCCCCGGCTGGCAGACCGAAAGCGCATGGCAGGGCGCAACATCGCTGGCGGGTTCGCCTGAACCGGCCAAGGACGGCATGTCCCTGGCGACCGAGGAGCCGTTGGGCGACAACATGCGCCGCTCGCGGCTGGAGCGCCTGTTACGCGACCGCGAGGTGCATTCCCGGGACAGCTTTGTCGCGGCACAGCTGGACATCGTCAGCCCGGCCGCCCGGGCGCTGCTGCCGCTGGTGGGGGCGAACCTTTGGTTTGCAGGCGATCCGGCCGCCCCCGGCACGCCTGAGCGGGCCCGCCAGGATGCCCTGTCGCTGCTGGCAGAATGGGACGGCGCGATGAGCGAGCATCTGCCCGAGCCGGTGATCTATGTGGCCTGGATGTCCGCCCTGCAGGACCGCCTGATCCGTGACGAACTGGGCCCCATGGCCGACGACATCACGCGCTTGCAGCCCGGCTTCCTCGAGGCCGTGTTTCGCAACAGGAACGGCGCTTCGCGCTGGTGCAACATCATCCAGAGCGCAGCGACCGAGGACTGCCCGACCATGGCGCGTCAGGCCCTGGATCGCGCGATCCTCGACCTGTCGGACCGCTTCGGCCCCGATGTGACCAGCTGGCGATGGGGCGACCTGCACCAGGCCCGTCACCTGCATCCCGGCCTAGGAAACCTGTCTTCGCTTGGCTGGGTCATGAACATCACGCAGTCCATTTCGGGCGGAGAGTTCACGGTAGCCCGCAGCGGTCTTCTGGCCAGCAGCGCATCGCCTTTCGAGGCTGTCGGCGGCGCAGGTTTCCGGGGCGTTTATGATCTGGCTGATCCTGACAGTTCGGTTTTCATCATCTCGACCGGCCAATCCGGCCATCCGCTGTCGCGGCATTACGACGACTTGGCCGGCCTGTGGCGGCGCGGCGAATATATCGGCATGTCGCTGGACCCGGAGCTGGCCCGCGCCGCGGCCACTGGCATTACGACACTGACGCCAGCCAACTGAGGTCAAAGAAGGCGCAAGAACGGAAACAGGGGGCGCAAGGCCCCCTGTCAACCAGTGCCGTCAATGGCGGCAATCAGAAATGGATCGCGCGCCCATAAGCGTCCAGAACGGACTCGTGCATCATCTCGGACAGGGTCGGATGCGGGAAGACGGTTTCCATCAGGTCCTGCTCGGTCGTCTCCAGCTGGCGCCCGATGACATAGCCCTGAATCAGTTCGGTCACCTCGGCGCCCACCATATGTGCACCCAGCAACTCGCCGGTCTTGGCGTCGAAAACCGTCTTAATCATGCCTTCGGGTTCGCCTAGGGCGATTGCCTTGCCGTTTCCGACGAAGGGGAAGCGGCCCACCTTGACCTCGTAACCCTCTTCCTTGGCGCGCGCTTCGGTCATCCCGACGCTGGCCACCTGGGGATAGCAGTAGGTGCAGCCCGCAATGCTGCCCGGCTTGACCGCATGGGGATGCTGACCCGCGGCCAGTTCCGCCACCATCACGCCCTCATGGCTGGCCTTGTGCGCAAGCCAAGGCGCCCCGGCCAGATCGCCGATCGCATAAACGCCCTCGACCCCGGTGCGGCAATATTCGTCGGTTACCACATGTGTCCGGTCAACCTTGATCCCGGCTTCTTCCAGGCCCAGCCCTTCGACATTGCCGACGATCCCCACGGCCGAGATGACCGTGTCGAATTCCCGCGTTTCAGTCTTGCCGCCCGTTTCGATATGGGCGGTGACGATATCGCCCTTGCGGTCCAGCTTCTTGACGGTGGCCTTTTCCATGATCGTCATGCCCTGCTTGACGAACTGCTTCTTGGCAAACGCGCTGATCTCGGCGTCTTCGACCGGCAAAACGCGGTCCATCACCTCGACCACGGTCGTATCGGCACCCATCGTGTTGAAGAAGCTGGCAAACTCGATCCCGATCGCACCCGAGCCGATCACCAGCAGCTTTTTCGGCATATGCGGCGGCTTCAGCGCGTGCTTGTAATTCCAGACCAGCTTGCCATCCGGCTCCAGCCCCGGCTGTTCGCGTGCCCGTGCACCCGTCGCCAGGATGATCGACTTGGCAGTAAGCTCCTCGGTGCCCTTGTCGGTCGTGACGGTCACCTTGCCTTTGCCGGCCAGCTTGGCTGTACCCATGATGGTTGTGACCTTGTTCTTCTTGAACAGGTGTCCGATGCCGCCGGACAGCTGCTTGGCCACCCCGCGCGAGCGCGCCACGACAGCATCCAGATCATAGCCGATCCCCTGCGTCGACAGGCCGAAATCCTTGGCCCGGTGCATCAGGTGATAGACTTCGGCGCTGCGCAGCAGGGCCTTGGTCGGAATGCATCCCCAGTTCA
>NZ_JBKGUN010000230.1:0-10360 GCF_046462195.1 Paracoccus sp. (in: a-proteobacteria)
ACCAGCGGAACGCGCAGTTCGGCCACCGCATATTCGACCGATCCGCGGGCCACGGTGTCCAGAGTATTGCCGGCGTTGCGTATGATGAACAACTCGCCCAGCCCGCGTCCGAACAGAAGTTCCGGCGGAACCCGGCTGTCCGAGCAGCTGACATAGGCCACGAAAGGCGCCTGACCTTGGGCCAGATCAAGCCGTCGATCGGCAGAAAAGTCGGGACGGGGGAGACGGTTTGCAAGGAATGCCCTGTTGCCTTCCTCCAGGAGTGCCAACGCCTCGTCAGGCGACAGGTCTGCATGTCCGTTGGTCACTGGCACCGGACGAGGCACATAGAAATCAGGCGCCGCTTCCTGCGCCAAGGCTGGCGCAACAAGGCTTGCAGCGGCCGCCGCGCCACCAGCACCCAAAAGCGCGCGGCGTGACAAAAAGAGAGACGATTTCGATTTCAGGCGCATTGAGCAATTCCATGGCAAGGACATCAGATTGGCATGAGTGGTAAGACATATCAGACTTAACTGAAAGCCTGGAGGGACCATGGCCGCTTTGGTCTTTCCCCTGACCCGACAAAGGGTATCAACGGACATCATTCGCGGATGCGGCAGACTGATTTCGAATGCGCATCGTGCCGAGCAAGAAGGGATTTTGGTTCAAATTGTTCAAGCAGAAGGCATTTGCATTGTATGCACATTATGAGATGCTTGTGTCCAATGAGGGAGGTGATGGACATGCAGGAAGATTTGTTGCTGAGGCAGCGGGAAACCGAGAGCAATGAGATCCCGCTTGCTGCTGGTGGCTTGGCCTATTGCCTTTATCGGAGCGTGGCCAGCCCGGGGCTTACGCGCGACGATCTCGATCTGCTCTTGAAAAAATCGCGCGAGCGTAACCGGCTTTATGGCTTGACCGGCTGCCTCCACCACGAGGATGGCTTGTTCTTCCAATGGCTGGAAGGACCGCGCATCAGCCTCTTCCGGTTGCTGGACGATTTGCGCGACGATGATCGCCACCTGGGCCTTACGATCCTCGACCAGGGGCCGCTGGAGCAAAGGCTCTTTCAGAGCTGGCAGATGCGCTTTTCGGATCGGGGTGCGGCTTCGCTGCTGGACTGGCTGGCCACCCATGACAACAGTTCGGAGATTGGGGAAGACCATGTCCAGGAGGTCAGTGCCTTCCTGAAATCCATCAGCCTTTAGTGCAGGCCGATGGATTTGATCTTCTCAAGGCTGTGAGAGGTGTTGGAGGTCAACCGGGCCACTCTTGGTCCGGCCCTTGACCCTTCTCTTGCCCTTCCGAGCATTGCGCTGTCGGTGATGACACCCTTGCGCGTCCGGATGCAGTTCATCCAATGATCCCAGAAAAGGTGCGCGAAACTTTTGCACAATTAAAGAGACGGTTGCGATATCCATCAGCTTCGCCCAACACGAGGCCCGCCTTTCCGGGCGACCCCGCTGAACCGGAACGAACAGCATGCCGAGCCATGATCCGGCATGGCGAAACTGTCCGCCATGCCTGATTCACGGACTAGATGTCGAAATTGCTGGGGAGGACGATCATGTCGCGGATCGTCACATTGCGCGGGCGACTCAGCATGAACATCAGCGCGTCCGCAACTTCGGTCGGCTCGATCAGCGCGCCGGCGTCTTTCATCCGCTGCAGGCGCTCCGGCTCCCAGTCCGACAGCAAGGCCGAAATGACGGGTCCGGGTGACACCTGCCCGACACGGATGCCATGCCCCATCAATTGGCGCCGCATGGTCTGGACAAAGCAGGTGACGGCCCATTTCGAGGCCGAATAGACCGGCTCGACATGGATCGGGGCATGGCCGGCGATCGAGCAGGTCACAACGATGTCTCCCGTCTTGCGGGCGATCATGTGAGGCGCCACGGCATGGACGTTCTTGATCACCGCATTGACGTTCAGGTTCAGCATGCGGTCGATGGCGGCAGGATCGGTATCGACCAGATCCCCGCCAATATAGCTGCCTGCATTGCAGGCCATGATGTCAATATGGCCGACCTTGTCCAGGATTTCGGGCACCATGTCGTTGCAGCTGTCAGGATCCAGCAGGTCGGTGACCTGTGCGATGGCCTTGGGCCCCAGTTCCTCGGTCAGTTCGGCCAAAGCAGCCTCGTTGCGGTCGACCAGGACCACGTTTGCGCCTGCGGCCAGAAGTGCGCGGGCCGTGGCCAGGCCAATGCCCGAGGCAGCGCCAGTGATGGCGGCAATCTTGCCTTGCAGTTCTGCGGACATGTCAGTCTCCTTCGTCTTGCGGGCCGGACCCGCCAAATAGTTTCAATCTTGCTGGTGTCAGACCGCCAGAAAACCGCCATCCAGAGGCAGGACGGCACCTGTCACCATGGCCGCATCGTCCGACAACAGGAGGGCGATGCTTCGGGCGACGTCCTCGGCCTCGGCAAAGCGGCCCATCGGGTGGCGCACCATCATCGGCGTGCTTTTGGCAGGATCGCTCCAGGCCTCCGCGGCCAGTTCGGTCATGGTGACCGTGGGGGCGATGGCCGTCACGCGGATGCCATGGGGGCCAAGCTCCTTGGCCATGACGCGGGTCGCACCCTCCAGTCCCGCCTTGGACGCCGCATAGCAGACATGATCCTGAAAGCCGCGATGGCCGGCGATGCTGGTGACATTGACGATCGCGCCGCCGCCGCCGGCCGCCACACGGGCGCGCGCAAACTCTTGGGCGCAAATCAAGGCGGTGCGGAGGTTGATGCCCAGCACCGTCTCGTAACCGGCATCCGTCATGTCCAGCAGGCTTTCCAGAACATTGGTCCCTGCGCAGTTGACCAGGAAATCGCATGTTCCGGCCTCGGCCATGGCCTCCCGCGCGGCGGCCGGGTTCGACAGGTCGGCGGCGATGCTGCGCCCCCCTGTTTCCTGCTCAAGGCTGTGCAGGTCGGAGGAGGTGCGGCTGATGGCGACCACCCGGGCCCCCCGTTCCGCCAACAGCAGGGCAGTGGCGCGGCCGATGCCCTTGCCGGCGCCGGTGATGATGACGGATTTGCCTTCGAATTGCATGATGTGCCTCACAGGATGGATTGGCCGGTTGCGGCCCAGTCGGCAGAAAATGTGGCGAGCCCCGCGTCCGTCAGCGGGTGCCGGATCAGGCCCAGGATGATTGCAGCCGGGACAGTCGCCACATCCGCGCCGGCGATCGCCGCAGCCGTGACGTGATTAGCCGTCCGAACCGAAGCCGCCAGGATCTGGGTGTCAAAGGCATAGTTGTCATAGATCGCGCGGATGTCGCGGATCAGCGTCATTCCGTCTAGGTTCAGGTCGTCCAGCCGCCCCACGAACGGCGAAACATAGGTTGCCCCTGCCTTGGCGACCAGCAGCGCCTGATTGGCCGTGAAGCACAGCGCCAGGTTCGTCCCGATCCCCTTGTCGCTGAAATGGCGGCATGCCTTCAGCCCATCCAGCGTGGTGGGCAGCTTGACCACGACATTGGACGCAATGGCGGCCAGCACTTCACCCTCGGCGATCATGCCGGCGGCATCGGTCGCCGCGACCTCGGCCGAGACCGGACCATCGACCAGTTCGCAGATCCGGGCGATGCTTTCCTTGAAGTCGCGCCCCGACTTGGCGATCAGGGACGGATTGGTCGTCACCCCATCCAGCAGCCCGTAATCGTTCAGTTCCCGGATCTCGTCCAGGAGGGCGGTATCGACAAAGAATTTCATGAGTTCGTCCTTGGGAAAAGAAGGAGGTCAGGCAAGCGCTGCATCTGTCGCGGCACGAATGTCGCGCGCGGTACCCTGCAATGTCAGAAAGGCTTCATAGCGAGCCGCATGCAGGTCTTCGATGGCACCTGCAGCGGGCCTGTAGGTCGCCTGGACCGAGGACATGGCGGGCATCGCGGTCGCAAGATCGGGAAAGGCCCCCGCTGCCACCGCCCCCAGCATGGCCGCCCCCAGCAGCACAGGTTCCTCGCTGACGGTCGCATCCACGGGCAGGCCGGTCGCGTCCGCCAGCAGCTGGCGGATCAGCGGATGACGGCCCGCGCCCCCGCTGATCGCGATCCGCTGGACACCGGCGCCATGCGCGGCCTGCGTCTGGACGATCTGGCGCAGCCCATAGCCCAACCCGCAGATCCCCGCGACGTACTGAGCGACCAGGGCGTTGATGCCCGTTTCCATCCCCAGACCGGTGATCGTGGCTCGGGCATGGGGGTCGGCAAAGGGTGCGCGATTGCCCAGGAATTCCGGCACGACATGCAGATGGGCGGCCATTCGCACCGCATCCGAGGCGTGGCCCGCCTGCGCCATTGCCGCGTCGGCCAGCCATTCGGGCAGGGATTTGTTTTCCGCCTGCGCGGCTGTCGCAGCCTGCGCGTGGGCAGGGTGCATCAGGATCAGGTGGTCGATGGCAGCCCCCGCGACCGATTGCCCGCCCTCGTTCAGCCAGGCTCCCGGCACCATGGCCGAAAAATAGGGCCCCCATACCCCCGGCACAAAGGCCGGCTGCCGTGTCGTGGTCATGGTACAGGACGATGTCCCGAAGACATAGCCCAAGGCGCCTGTCGGATCCTCGGCCCCGCCCCGCGCGCAAACCGTGCCGACGCCGCCCGCATGGGCGTCGATCAATCCCGCGCCGACCGCGATGCCGGATGGCAGACCCATCGCACGTGCCGCATCCGGCACAAGCCCCCGGCCCAAAGGGGTTGCAGGCTCGACCACCTCCGTGCCGATCCGGGCAAAGCCTTCGTCCGCCAGTTCCCCCAGGCCGATGCTGCGGAAATAGTCCGCGTCCCACCGCGCTTCATGCGCCAGGTAGGTCCACTTGCAGGTGACGGTGCAGGTCGATCGGGCCAGACTGCCCGTCGCCTTCCAGGTCAGGAAGTCCGTGAGGTCGAAGAAATGGCGCGCAGCGGCGAACACCTCGGGCCGCTGCTCCTTCAGCCACAAAAGCTTCGGTGTTTCCATCTCGGGCGAGATGCGCCCTCCGACATAGCGCAGGACATCGTGTTCTCCTGCGTTGATCCGGGCTGCCTGATCCGTGGCGCGATGATCCATCCAGACGATGATGTCACGTTCCGGGTGATCGGGTTCACCGACGCCCAAGGGTGCGTCACTGATGACGACCAGAGAGCAGGTGGCGTCAAAGCCGATGCCTGCCACGCTGTCCGGGTCGACGGCAGCCTGCGCCATCGCCATTCGGGTGGCCTGGCAGACGGCGTCCCAGATCTGTGCGCTGGACTGTTCCGCGATCTCGCCGGAAGGGCGGTGCATCATGATGTCCGTCTTGCCCGTGCCCAGAGCCGTGCCCTGTGCGTCGAAAACCCCCGCCCGCGCCGATCCGGTGCCGACATCGATGCCGATGAAATGGCTGTGCATCATCAGCGCCACTCGCGGCCGATATAGATGGCAAGCAGGATGATCAGGCCCTTGATCACGTCCTGCATGTAGGGGTTGATGCCCACAAGGTTCAGGCCGTTGTTCAGGATGCCCAGCAGCACAGCGCCGATCAGCGTGCCCAGGATCAGGCCGCGGCCGCCGGCGATGGCAGTTCCGCCCAGAACCACCGCGGCGATGGCATCCAGTTCGAAGCCGACGCCGGCATTGGGCTGGCCGCTCATCAGGCGGCCGGTCAGCACGATGGCCGCCAGTGAGGCCGTCACGCCCGAGATCGCGAAGACAGCCAGCTTGACCAGCCGCGTGCGGACGCCAGACAGGCGTGCGGCCGTTTCATTGCCGCCGATGGCGTAAACGTGCCGGCCAAAGGGCGTGCGCTGCAGCAGCACCCAGGCCAGTGCATAGACGACCAGCATGATGATGACCGGAACCGGAATGATTCCGATGCGGCCCACGCCGAACCACGACACCCAGGAGGGCAGGCCGCTGATGGGGTAACCGCCCGAATAGATCAGCCCGAGACCGCGTGCGATACCCATCGTGGCCAGCGTCACGATGATCGCGGGCATTTTGCCCCAAGCAACCAGAGCGCCGTTGAAGAGGCCGAGGCCAAGGCCGACCAGCAGCGCTGCCGCCAGTCCGACGCCGCCCGGCAACCCCATGTTGACCATGAGGCCCGCCGCGATCGTGCCGGCCAGCGCCATGACCGCGCCCACTGACAGGTCGATCCCGCCCGTCAGGATGACAAAGGTCATGCCCACGGCCAGGATGCCCACCACCGACACCTGGCGCAGCACGTTCAGGATGTTGTTGACCGTGAAGAAGTTGTCGCTGGCGAATGCCATCAGGATCGAGACGACGATCAGGCCGACCAGCGGCAGGGCCAGCGGCGAATGAAGCAGCCAGTCCAGGGGGGACATGCGCGTCCGGCCCTTGGGGGCGGCTGCGGTGTTTGCATCAAGCGACATGTTCGATCCTCCCGGTCGTTGCGTGTGTCATGATCTCTTCCGAGGTGATGGCGCTGCCTTCGACCGTCGCGACGATGCCGCCCGAGCGGAAGACGCAGACCCGGTCGGACATGCCGATGACTTCGGGAAGCTCGGACGAGATCATGATGATGGCACAGCCTTTTGCAGTGAATTCCCGCATCAGGTGATAGATCTCGGCCTTGGCGCCGACATCGATGCCGCGCGTCGGTTCGTCGAAGATCAGGATCTGCATGTCGTGGTTCAGCCAACGGGCGATCACCACCTTCTGCTGGTTGCCGCCCGACAGGGTGTCCACGCGCGCCCGGGCACCCTGCGACTTGACGCGGACCTGCTCCATGGCGTCCTGCGTACAGGCCAGTTCCTTCTTGAAATCGATGAACCAGTGGCCCTGGCGATACTTGCCGTAATTGTTCAGCGACACGTTCTGCAGGATCGAGAAGCTGGTGATCAGCCCCTGCTCCTTGCGGCTTTCGGGCAGAAGACCGATCCCGTGAGACAGCCCGTCGGCCGGATCGCGCAGACGCTTTTCGACGCCACCGATCCTGACCTTGCAGCGCGCCGCGGAATAGGCGCCAAGGATCGACAGCACGGTTTCCGTCCGCCCCGAACCCACAAGGCCGGCAAAGCCCAGGATTTCTCCCGCGCGCAGCTGGAAGGAGGAAAGGGGACCGCCGCGGCGCAGCTGGACCTCCTCGACCTCCAGGACGACCTTGGCGGCGGGGTCGGGGGCAGGCTTCGGCGGAAAGCTGTTCTCGATCCGGCGGCCGACCATCATCTCGACCAGACGGTCCGTCGTGACATCAGCCACATCGCAGCTGCCGACGTATTCGCCATCGCGCAGGACGGTGATGCGGTCGCAGATCTCGAAGATCTCTTCCAGATGATGCGAGATGAAAACAATCGCGACGCCGGCTGCGCGCAGTTCTCGCATGACCTTGAACAGGTGCTCGACCTCGGCAGGCGTCAGCGTCGCCGTCGGCTCGTCCAGCACGAGGATGCGCGCGTCCAGCGACAGCGCCTTGGCGATTTCCACGAACTGCTGTTCGGCAACCGAAAGGCGCGCGATCGGGATGTCAAGGGGCAGATCGACCTCCAGCCTTTGCAGGATTTCCTGCGCACGCCGGCGCATCGCCTTCCGGTCCAGCAGGCCGAAGGGCGTCTTGCTCTCGCGCGCGAGGAACATGTTCTCGACTGCGGTCAGATAGGGGATCAGGCTGAATTCCTGAAACACGATGCCGATGCCCGCGGCAATCGCCTCGTCATAAGTGGCAAAGCTGCGGTCCTGCCCGTCAACGATGATCCTGCCGGCGCTTGGCTGGATGATGCCGCTGACAATCTTCATCAGGGTGGACTTGCCAGCGCCGTTCTCGCCCAGAAGCGCATGAACCTCGCCTGCCCGAACATGCAGGTCGACGCCGTGCAGGACCTCGATCCGGCCGAAGCTTTTTCGTATTTCCTTCAGCTCGAGCATCTTGCCTCCTGTCGTCTGATCCTGTGGCCGCGCCCGACAGGGCGCGGCCTGTATCGTGATGGATTACCAGCTGAAGTCGGCGGCATTCTCGCTGTCAACGACACGGACATCGATCGGCACCTCGGACGGAACCACGCTGGCGCCCCAGTACTGGGCCAGCGCCATGCCAAGGCCGACGCGAACCTGGTCGCGCGGGAACTGGGCCGTCGTCTCGATGAACGGAGTGCCGTCGGCGATGGCCTGAACTGCCTCGGGCGCACCATCGACCGAGGTCAGCTTGATGTCGCGGCCCGACCCCTGAATGGCGGACAGGGCCCCCATGGCACCGCCGTCATTGACCGAGAAGATGCCGGCCAGGTTCGGGTGCGACTGGATCATGTTCTCGACCACGCCCAGTGCGACCGAGCGATCCTGACGGCCATTTTGGGTGTCGACAAGGGTGATGCCCTCGTGTTCGCCCAACGCGGCCTTGCAACCTTCGACACGCTCAAGGATCGGCACGACGGGAATGCCGTCAAGGATTGCGACCTCGCCTTCACCGCCCAGGGCCTCCGCAAGGTAATTGCAGGACTGGTAGCCCGCGTCGCGGTTCTTCGAGCCGACAAAGCTGTCGACCGGGCCGTTGGCGTTGGCGTCCACGGCCACGACGATCACGCCCTGATCCTTGGCCATGCGCACAGCGGATTCCACGCCGGCGCTGTCGGTCGGGTTCAGCAGCAGGATGTCGATGCCCTGCTGCAGCATGTCCTCGACGTCCGAGATCTGCTTGGCCACGTCGTGACCGGCATCGGTGACGATGACCTCGGCACCGATGGAGGCCGCGGCCTCGTTCAAGGCCTCCTGCATCGAGACGAAGTAGGGGTTGTTCATTTCCTGGAACGTCATCCCGATCTTGAGCTGATCGTCCTGCGCGGCAGCAAATCCGGCCGATGTGGCAAGGGCGATGGCGGCAACGGATGCGGTCTTCAGTAGGGTCTTCATGGAATGGTCCTCCCGTTTATGAAGCTGGCAGTCTCCCCTTGTTCGTCGCCTGCGATGCGCCTGCCACGTTCAAAGGGTTTTTGGGGTGGTGCGGTGCTCAGCTGGCCATGCGGATCGTCTGGTTGGCCGCAAAGGTCGCCCGGAATTCGGATGGCGACATCTTCTTCAGCTTGAGGAAATGGCGGTTGAAGTTCGACAGGTTGGAAAAGCCCACATCATAACAGATGTCGGACACCTTGGCCTCAGGGTCCGAAAGCAGCATGTGACAGGCCAGGTCGATGCGCAACTGGTTGCGATAACGTACCAGTGTCGTGCCGGTATGCCGTTTGAACGACCGGGAAAATGCGCTTTGGCTTTGGCCGGTCAGTTCGGCCAGTTCGGTTTCGCTCAGTGGTTCGTGCAGATTTTCGCGCAGGTGGCCGATCGCGCGGTTCATGTCGGATTCCTCGGCCCGTTCCATGTCCAGCACAAAACTGAGGCTGGCAAGGATCTGTGACGTCGGCGCATGGGCCAGCAGGTCAAGGATCTGGAAGAACAGCCCTAGGCGGCGCACGCCACGTGCCTCGATCAGCGCGCGCATCAGGGGACGCACGGTACGGCTGGTGTCGTCGCCGAACAAGATGCCGCGGCGGCTGCGTTCCAGCAGATGACGCACGGCCTCCATTTCGGGAAAGGCGGCGCGCGCCGCTTCGATGAAGCTTTCGGGGAACTGGATCACCTCGGTCCTCTGCGGAACGATCTCGCCGGGCCGGATGACACTGATCCAGTTCTGTGGCAGGTTCGGCCCGGTCATGATCAGCTGCCCGGGGCCAAATTCGCCGACATGGTCTCCGATATAGTACTTTCCAGTAGTCGCCACGACCAGGTGGATCTCGTATTCGGGATGGAAATGCCAGCGCACCGTCCGGAAGGGATAGCCATGCTTCCATGCGGCAAAGGATTCACCCTTGCGGATATGCACAAGCTCCAGATCTGGCTGCATGACGTCCTCCCCTCTGCCGGCACGGCTCGCTCTTGGCGATGCCGAGTCTCCCTCCGACGTTGATTCTTTGGTATCACTGCTCAAGTCATGCAGCCACGACCACAGCAAGTTTTTTCTGATACTTTTTTGACATCTGCTGTGCGTATTTCATCAGCATTTAAGAGGTTGTCACCCGGCGGTTGTGCCGGGTTCTCAGCAATTCTGCTGCAATGCAGCAGAATTGTCGAATTGTAGTGAGCGGCAGTCTGAGAAATGATCAGTGGAGCGCACGAAGGGGCTGAAATGCGCTTTGGAAGGACACATACTTTTCCGCATAGCGTTCTGCCAGTTTGGTATCGGGTATCACCTCACCTGCGATGCTGGGTGCGGCAAAGACCCGTTCCGAGATTTCGCCTTCTGCACAAGCCGCAGCCAAGCGGGCCGCCCCCAGTGCGGCACCCAAATCGCCTGCTTGGGGCTTCAGCAGGGTCAGCCCGGTAACCGCTGCAATGATCTGCAGCCATTGTTCGGAACGCGCACCCCCGCCGACGACATAAACGGCATCAAGGCCCGATCCTGCGCGCCGCATGGCCTTGTC
>NZ_JBKGUN010000231.1:0-26603 GCF_046462195.1 Paracoccus sp. (in: a-proteobacteria)
GGGGAAACGATCCACGGGAACGTTTCCTGATCCTCGCCCTGCGCCCGATCTGCCGCGCGCGCCCCCCTTTCGCACGCAGGCTGGAAGCCGTGCGATGCGCTTTGAGACAGGCCGAGATAGCCAAGACCATTGAACAGCTCAGCGGGGGCGACGCCTCTGGGCTGGTATTTACGCCGCATCTGGTGCCGATGACACGTGGTGTGCTGGTCACCATCTACTGTCGCGGAACCGCGACCACCGATCAGTGCCGGGACGCAGCAAGGCGCTACTATGCCAACCCTGCGTTTGTGCGCGCGCCTGATAAGCCGCCGCAAACCAAATGGGCTACCGGCTCGAACCTTTCATTTGTTAGCTATGCAGCTGATCCAGAACGAAACCTGGTGATCGCGATGGGAGGGGTGGATAATCTTGGCAAGGGAGCAGCCGGTCATGCGGTGCAAAACGCGAACCTGATCTGCGGTCTGCCAGAAACCGCTGGTCTGGAAGGCGCATCCGTTTGGCCGTGACAGGAGTGGCCCCGTGACAGAACACAGCTGTGATAGCGCGAGACTTCCCCGTGCCGACGCTGAGGCAATTGTAAACGTGCTGGGCTTGGCCGAAAATCTGAAGACCGAGATGCGCCATAGCTGGTTGTCGAATGGCCGGCAGGAGAGTGTCGCGGAACATACGTGGATGATGTCTGTGGCAGCCGTCCTGATGGCTCCGCACCTTCAGCATCCTGTCGATCTGGGGCAGACCCTGAAGCTGATCGCGCTTCACGACATAGCAGAGGCCATCACCAGGGATATTCCATGCCTGGTTCATGAAGCAAGCAGTCTTGCCTCGTTTGCCAAGCAATCCTGCCGCTTTGAGCCCTTTGCGCACCGGGCGCCTTGAGCTAGGGCTGAGCTAATACTTCCATGAGGGCATGATTTGGGCTATGCACTGGTGCCGGAGTTTGCGGCATCGAACGCAAGTTCGGAGACGCCCCATTGCGGCAACGGATGATCCCCGCATCCGGACGCGGGCCTTGAACTGGCGGGACAAGATCGGGGGGGGGGGGGGGAAGGTAGGAGACGACCGGTTTCGCCATCTGCAACGGATCACCGGGTTCGTCCATGAGCGCAGGCGCATCAGGGCCCACCAGCTGCAAAACGTCAAAGGCCTTCATACCAGTCAGAGAGCCGAGATGTTTTGGCTGCCGGAAGAGGTTGAGCGGTTCGCACTCGGAGCCCTGACACATGTCTGGCGCATCTTGGCAATCGCGTTGAGGACCGGCCTGCGACCGGGTGACTTGAGCCGCCTGTCGATGGGGCATATCCACCGCACACCGCATGGCCGTCGTGTAGTAATGTGGACCCAGAAGCGAAAGCGCTTGGCCTCCATTCCAGTCACGGAGACGATGGGAGGCTGCTTGATTCGACGCCTGTAGGTCAGACGCGACTGATCGTGAACAAAGTCGGACAGCCGTATCAGCACGAGAACCATCTGGGCAATGCTGTCAGCGAATGGCGGGACAAGCTCAATCCGTTGGGACCTGTGCCTCCATGATGCGCGCGGCACGGCGGCGACCCCCCTGCTATAAGCCGGGGCAGACCTGAAGGAGATCGCAGCCCACGTGGGCTGGTCACTGAAGCACGCATCCGAGGTGATTGAGCGCTGCGTGGCGCTATCGCCAGCCATGTCTGACAGGCTTGCCGAGAAGCTGGCGATGGCCGGACAGCAGGCTGAGGAATGAGGGTGTGGTCGGAGTGGAGGGATTCGAACCCCCGGCCCTCTGGTCCCAAACCAGATGCGCTACCAGGCTGCGCTACACTCCGACAATGAACGGCAAAGCAAAAAATTACAAACCGGTCTGCAAACAGCTCGCCATCAATGCGGGTCAGGTACTTGATGTCAAAGCACTTTGCAACCCTGCACGCTACGGTACCCAAAACCGTAGCGCTACCAGGCTGCGCTACGCCCCGACCAGACGGCTTTAGCGTATGACTGCGGCAGTGAAAAGACCTAGCGACAAGGCCAGGCGGCTTCATTTCGCACAAGAGCGGGATGACCGAGGTTCTGGCCGTTTCGCAGCCCCAAACGATCGGCCTCGCCACCCGCGATCTCCAGCACCATCAGTCGTTTCGGGTCGGGATCGCCCGCGGCAGCGCCGGGAATGGGCGTTTCATCCAAAGGACGGGCGTTTCGATGGATGTGGCGGATGACGCCAGCCGAATCGAAGAACACCATATCCAAGGGGATCAGAGTGTTCCGCATCCAGAAGCTGACGGGCTGAGGGTGCTCATAGACAAAGAGCATGCCTTCGCCGGCAGGAAGGCTTTGACGGAACATCAGGCCCCGAGCCCGCGATTCGACATCATCGGCCAGTTCGATTGAAAAACTTAGCGCGCGGTCATCGGAGATGCGAATCAGGGCGCGATCATTTCGGCATTCGGCGGCACGCGGCGCTAGACTGGCCGGTGCCGCCACAACACCACCCGCCAGATGAAGAAGACCCGCGGCCAGCGCAAAGGCCAATACCACCTTACTCGGCAACATGGGCCAGAAAGTCCCGAATCGCCGCTGCGTCCTGTTCGGTGGAGGTACTGCTTTCCGCGACAACTGCGTTGTCCCAGGCGGACACCTGTGCGGCCATGAGCCCGCGCGGCCCCTCGACCACGCGCAAGCAGATGGCTTCTCCGATCATGAGGTCTGCAAAACCTGAATGGCGCACCACTTCGATGTGGATGAAAACATCTTCGGGATGTCCGAAGATGTTCGCAAAGCCAAAGCCCTTGGACTTGTCGAACCATTTCACCCGGGCAGGACGCAAAGGGAGACTGTCCAGATGCTCGATCACCTCCATGTCCAGATCGGCAATGGGCGGATGCCCGTCCGTCTGGGGAGGATCAATGGAAATGACCTCGGCCGCCTGCACGCCGCGCCGCGTTTCCTGCACCATCACGGTGACCCGCGACTGGTCCGCCACCGAACTGCGGCCGAAATTCCTCAACACGTTCGCGTGCAAAAGGATGTCGGTACCACCCGATTCGTCCAAAATGAATCCGTATCCCTTTGCGGGATCGAACCACTTCACCAAGCCGGTCACTCGCTTCAGGCCGCCGTCGTCAATCATCTCTTTAACCATATCCGCACTCATACACCGGCGCGATTATCTGCCACGCTACCATGGTAGCGCAACAAGCAAGGCCTTCGGGCACATCTTTTCAACCAGTGTGAGAAATGCCGCCGCACACGTCAAGGTCAAGGTGAAAGTCTTACGACTTTCCACCCTGCCCCTTCCTCGCGTGACCAGCGGAAACGATCATGCAGGCGGAAGGCACCATCTGCCCAGAACTCGATCTGGACAGGCCTGATCCTGAACCCTCCCCAGAACGGCGGACGCGGGGGATTGTTCCCGTGTACCAGACCAAGCCTGGCCACTTCCGCGACCAGTTTGCCTCTGCCGGCCAAAGGCCGCGACTGCTGCGACGCCCATGCTCCCAGCCTGCTCTGCAAGGCGCGGCTGGCGTAATAGGCATCGGCCTGAGGCCCCTCCTCACGCGTCACAATGCCACGGACACGGATCTGCCGCCGCAGCGACTTCCAGTGCATCACAAACGCCGCCTTGCCTGTTGCGGCGATCTGCGATCCCTTTGTGCTGTCATAGTTGGTATAGAACACGAACGAGCCGTCCGCCCCTTGCCCGTCGATGTCTTTCAGCAACACCATGCGAGCATCGGGCATTCCGTCGCTGTCTACGGTTGCCAAGGCGATCGCATTGGGATCGTTCACCTCGCTCGCCTCGGCCTCGGCCAGCCATGACCTGACGATATCGAAGGGATCATCGCCCGCGAAGATTCCGGTCCGGTCACTCATCATCGCGTCCTTGTGCTTGCTGTGGCATGACACATGCCCTAATCACCCTGTAACGGGTTGAAAGCGTGGGGGACAGCACATGTCAAGCGAGCAGACGGCCGGCCTGATGGCCGGCAAGCGTGGTCTCATCATGGGGCTGGCCAATGACAAGTCCATTGCCTGGGGCATTGCCAAGGCATTGGCGGCCGAGGGCGCGGAACTTGCCTTCAGCTATCAGGGGGAGGCGTTGAAGAAGCGGGTTTCGCCCCTGGCGGCGCAGCTGGGTTCCGAGATGGTCCTTCCCTGCGACGTGTCGGACGAAGGATCGATCGACACGTTGTTCGCCGATCTGGGTGCCCGCTGGGACGGGCTCGACTTCATCGTGCATGCCATCGGTTTTTCCGACAAGGAACAGCTGCGCGGCCGCTATGCCGAAACGACGCGCGACAACTTCCTGATGACGATGGACATTTCGGTTTATTCCTTCACCGCCGTGGCGCGTCGTGCGGCCGCGATGATGAAGAATGGCGGCTCGATGCTCACCCTGACCTATTACGGGGCCGAGCGCGTGATGCCGCACTACAACGTCATGGGCGTCGCAAAGGCCGCGCTGGAGGCCAGTGTCCGTTATCTGGCCGAGGATTTCGGCAAGGACGGCATCCGCGTCAATGCGATCTCGGCCGGACCGATCAAGACCTTGGCAGCAAGCGGCATCGGCGATTTCCGCTACATCATGAAATGGAACGAGCTGAACTCGCCCCTGCGACGCAACGTCACGCAGGAGGATGTGGGCAACTCGGCGCTCTATCTCCTGTCGCGGCTGGGCGCGGGCGTGACCGGCGAAACGCATCACGTCGATGCCGGCTATCATGTCGTGGGCATGAAGGCCGTGGACGCCCCCGACATCGCCACCGTCAAGAAGGACTGAGGTCCGGGCAAGGGCGATGATCCAGGTCACCGCGGAACAACTGGGCCTGTTCGTCGCCACCCTGTCGCTTGCGATCCTGTCGCCGGGTCCCGGCGTCATCGCAGTCAGCCAAGGCGCCTTTGCCATGGGCCGCCGACGCGCCATGACCTATGGCTGGGGACTGGCCTTGGGCGCATCCTTCTGGTGCCTCTTTGCCCTGCTGGGCCTGACCACGCTGTTCCGTGTCGCGCCTTGGACGCTGACGGTGCTTTACGTGGCGGGCGGGACTTACCTGATCTGGATTGCGATCAAGATCTGGCGGCACGCCCGTGACCCCCTTCCCGATCCGGCACAAGGCGGGGGCGGACTGAACCTCTGGGCAGGCATCGTGCTGAACATGTCCAACCCCAAGCCCGCCCTCTTCTATTCGGCGGTGCTGCTGTCGATCTTTCCGGCCATTCTGGGACCGCTGGACAAGGGAACGATCTACGTCACGGCCTTGTCGGTCGAGCTGTTCTTCTATACCGCACTGGCCAGCCTGATGGCGCTGCCCATGTTGCGGAGGCGTTATTTCGGCGCCAAATTCTGGATCGACCGCGGGGCGGGGCTGGCCATCGGCCTGCTGGGCCTGTCCCTGGTCCTGCGACCGTAAGGAGAAGCACCGTGAACGACCGCTTGCCGCATGAAAAGGGCTTTCATGTCAGCTGGGACCAATTGCACCGGGACGCCCGCGCCTTGGCCTGGCGTCTGGATGGCACGGCATGGCGCGCCGTTGTGGCCGTCACGCGCGGTGGTCTCGTGCCCGCCATGATCGTCGCACGAGAGTTGGACATCCGCACGATCGACACGATCTCGATCCGCTCTTACAAGGGCGTTGGAACCGAGGCCGGTCAAGGCAAACTCGAGGTCCTCAAGCATCCGGATGCGGAACTGATGGGCGACGGGGACGGCATCCTGGTCGTCGACGATCTGGTTGATTCGGGCCGAACCCTTGAACTGATCCGCGAAATGTATCCCAAGGCGCAACTGGCCACCGTTTATGCCAAGCCCAAGGGCAAGCCGATGGTCCACACTTACGTGACCGAGGTCAGCCAGGACACGTGGATCTTCTTTCCATGGGACATGGCACTCCAATACGTGCAGCCGTTCCGCGGCGAGGACTGATCCGCGCACCCGCCGTTCCTTGGTCGAAAACCTGTCGATCCCGAACGCATAGGGGAACCTGTGCGTTTGTCTGTGCATTGAGGAAGCAATTGCAGGCTGCCACCGCATCCTGCGACAGACACAGGAGAAAGACATGCGTAAGCTTCTTTTGACCACCGCCTTTGCATTCCCGCTGACCATGGGTGCCGCTCTGGCCCAGGATACCGCCCCAGCGACCGATCCCGCCATGGAGCCCACCACCACCGAAACCACGACGACCGAACCGATGGCGACTCAGCCAATGGGCACCGAAGCCACCGGCGCCGAGATGACTGAAACCGAGACGGATGCCGACGAGGCCGCCGCAGCATCCTCTGCCGCCCAAAAGGTCGAGCAGGAGCAGGCCGCCAACGAATGGCGTGTCGACTGGATCACCGGAACCACCGTCCGCGGCACGCAGGGCGAGGATATCGGTTCGATCAATGACCTGATCGTTGACGGCGACACCGGAGAGATGAAGGCGGCCATCGTGGGCGTCGGCGGTTTCCTCGGGATTGGCGAGAAGAGCATCGCCCTGCCTTGGAGCGAACTGACCATCAACTCGGACGCGCAGGAAATCACCAGTGACCTGACCCGCGAAGAGGCTGACGCCGCGCCCGAATATGTCTTCCGCGATCAGGAGGGCCAGGCCGGCATGATGTCCGATCCGGCGGGCGATCCGAATGCGACCCCTGCCGCCGATCCGATGGCGACCGGTACAACCGCGCCGGCGACGGGCGGCATGGCCACCGACACGATGGCAACCGATCCTGCGGCAACGGCTCCGATGGATGGCACCACCACCACGACCACGACCGAGCCGGTCGAGGGTACCACCACCACGACGACCGAGCCGATGGACACCACCACCGTCCCGGCTGACGGCACCTCGACGACCGAGGGCACGGCCCCGGCCAACTGATCGGCATCACGCCGTCGGAAAGCGGCGGCCCCTCGGGGCCGCCATTTTCATGTCAGGTGTTTGTCCGGACAAAGCGCGCGGCCTCTTCGGCGGCCCGCTGCAGGGCACGGCTCTTGTTGACCGTTTCCTCGAACTCGGCTCCGGGTTCGCTATCATAGACAACCCCTCCCCCGGCTTGGATATAGAGGGTCTGGTCCTTGATCACGCCCGTTCGCAGGGCAATGCACATGTCCATCTCGCCATTGGCGGCAAAGTAGCCCACAGCGCCGCCATAGATGCCGCGCTTCTCGGGCTCTAGTTCGTCAATGATTTCCATCGCGCGAACCTTGGGTGCGCCCGAAACCGTCCCTGCCGGCAGACCGGCCAGAAGGGCCGCCAGCGCATCCTCGCCATCGCGCAATTCTCCGACAACGTTCGAGACGATATGCATGACGTGGCTGTAACGCTCGATGACGAACTGCTCGGTGGGCCGTACCGTCCCCGGCTTGGCCACGCGCCCCACGTCATTGCGGCCCAGATCCAGCAGCATCAAATGTTCCGCCAGCTCCTTCTGGTCCGACAGCAGATCGGCCTCCAGCGCGCGGTCCTCGGCCTCGTCACGGCCCCGTGGCCGTGTACCGGCGATGGGACGGATCGTCACCTCGCCGTCACGCAACCGTACCAGGATCTCCGGGCTCGCGCCCACGATCTGAAACCCGCCCATGTTCAGGAAGAACATGAAGGGCGACGGGTTGGTGCGACGCAGGCTGCGGTAAAGCGCAAAGGGCGGCAGCGGGAACGCCATCCGCCAACGCTGCGACGGGACCACCTGGAAGATGTCGCCCGCGCGAATGTAATCCTTGGCCTTTTCCACGGCATCCAGATAGCCGGTCTTGGTAAAATTGGACACCGGCTCGCCGATCCTGGCCTCCTGCCCCAAGGCCCGGGGTTCGGAGGGCTGACGGTCCAGCGCGCGCAGGGCGTCCATGACGCGTTCGGCCGCGCGGGCATAGGCGGCGCGGGCATTGTCGCTGCCGTCATGCCAGGCCGGGGCGCACAGCGTCACCTCGCCCTTGACGCCGTCCAGCACCGCCACAACCGACGGTCGCATTAGCATCGCATCCGGCAGGTCCAGCGGATCAGGATTCACGTCCGGCAGATGCTCGACCAGCCGGATCATGTCGTAACCCAGGTAACCGAACAGGCCCGCCGCCACCGGCGGCACGCCGTCCGGCATTTTTTCGATCCGACTTTCGGCGATCAGCGCCCGCAGGCTGTCCAGCGCCGGTTGCGGATCCTCCTCGAAATCTTGGGAGAACCGCGCCTGCCGATTGATCCGGGCACGTCCGTTGCGGCAGTCCCAGATCAGGTCCGGCTTCATGCCCACGATGCTGTAGCGACCGCGCAATTCGCCGCCGGTGACGGATTCCAGCATGAAGCTCTGCGGCGCTGCCTCGGCCAGTTTCAGCATCAGGCTGACCGGCGTGTCCAGATCGGCGGCCAGACGGATCGTGACCAGCTGATTGCGGCCCGCATCCCATTCGGCTTCGAAGGCGGAGAAGTCAGGAAACAGCTGCATCACTGGACCTGGGCATTGATGGCATTGATCGCCTGCTGGTTGATCTCGAACGGCAGGCTGCGTTGCACATGGCGTGCATAGTATTCGAAAACATCGCTCTGCAGCGACTGGTTCAGCCGTGACCGGACGCCCTCCAGAACGGCGGCGGCATCGTCCTGCGACAGGTCGGCGTCATTCACCTGATCCAACCGCACCAGGAAAACACGGTCGCGCGCGTCGACCACGTCGACCTCGCGGGGTTCGTTCAATGCAAAGGCCTCAGTCAGCAGTTCCGGCGGCAGGCCATCCAGCCAGTCGCTGCGGGCGACTCCGGTCTCGGCTGTCCAGTCCGGCGTGGCCTCGGGCTGCGCGGTGGCCTCCGCTGTCGCATCGGCGGCGGGCTCGGTCACTGCGGCCGTTTTCGGTTGTGCCGTGACGGGCGCCTCCGGCACGGCCTGCGCGACGGATTGAAGACGCTGTTCGGCGGCCAGTGCCAGCAACTGGCGCTGGACCTCGGCGGCCCGCCAATCGGCCAGGACCTCGTCACGGACTTGATCAAAGGGGATCAGCGTCGGCGGCACGATCTCGTCCAGCCGGAGGGCGAAGACACCCCCGTCGGCCAGTTCGAACAGTTGCGGAAAATCCGAGGCCGAGATTTCGGCCGCACGTTCGCGAAAGGCCTCGTATCCGGCGATGCTGCCCCCTTCGGGCGCCATGTCGGCCGTCCAGTCGATCTGACCCAGTTCCATCTCGGTTTCCTCGGCCAGATCCTCCAGCGTTGCACCGCCTGCCAGAAGGTCCTCGTAATCCCCCGCGCGGTCCTGGATCTGGCGCGCCGCCGCACTCAGCGCGGCCTCGGCCCGCAGATCCTCGCGTGCGTCCTCGAAGGATACATCGACCGGATCCAGAATGGCGTTGACCGCGAAAAGGGCGGGACCCAGATTGGTCTGGACCGGGCCGATCACTCCTGGCTGTTCCAGCGCAAAGGCTTCGGGGCCGGCAGTTCCCAACTGGCCTTCCGTCACCTCGCCCAGGTCGACGTCGTCCATGCTCAGCCCGCGCTGGATGACATAAGCTTCGAAAGGCTGCTGGCCCGCGTCGATCGCCGCGCGGGCGGCCTGCGCCTCGGCCTCTGACGGAAACACCAGACGGCTGACCATGCGACGCTCGGGGCGCTGGAATTCGGCAATGTTCTGGTCATAAACCGTCCGCAAGGCGGCCTCGTCCAAGGTCACCCCGGAGGACAGCATGTCGGGGGTGACCCAGGCATAGCTGATGCGCCGCGTTTCAGGTGCGGTGAAACGATCACCGTTGGCCTCATGCCAGGCCCGCAGGGTGGCTTCGTCGGGTTCGGCCACGGGGGCGGGCAGATCCTCCTCGGTCAGTTCGCTCCAGCTGAAATCGCGAGTTTCCAGCAACCAGCGCGCGCTCTGCTCGACCATCGGCGCGGGCGCGGTGACGCCACCCACGACAGCCCGCTGGAGCAACATCCGGGCCTCGTCCTGACGGACGGTTGTCTCGAAATCGGCCTCGGTCAGGCGCTCGCGGCGCAGGATCTCGCCATAGGCCGTGCGATCAAAGCTGCCGTTCGGACCGCGAAAGGCGTCGGCCTGCATGATGGTCTGCGCCACCCGCGCGTCACCCACCGACACGCCCATGCGCCGCGCCTCCTCGGCCAGGGCGGCCGAGGTCATCAGCTGTGCTTGAACGATCTGTGGCAGGCCGATCTGCTGGGCCTGTGCCATCGTGATCGGCTGGCCGGTCTGCTGGGACAGGGTCCGCATTTCCGACTGCAGGGCGCGGGCATATTCATCCGCAGTGATCTTGGTGTCACCGACGGATCCGATCTCGGTCGAGCCGCCTGAAAAGCTGGTGATGCCGAAGCCCCCCAGACCCAGGACCATCAGACCCATCAGGATCCAGACGACAGTCGATTTGCCCTTGGTACGCAGCTGTGACATGGCGCGGCCTTCCTCGTGGTCGTGTCGCTGCCGTCTTTAGGACGACCGCGCCCGCGCCACAAGTGGATCAGGGGGTCAGCGCCGCCAGCCTTGCTGCCAATTCCACGATGCCGGCCCGGTCCACATTCGCAAAGGCCAGCCGCAGGTGCCGTTCGCCCATGGCATCGCCCGCAGGTGTGAACATCGTTCCGGGCAAAGCCAGAACACCAATGTCGCGGACCATGCGCCGCGCGAGATCGGCCGAACTTTCGGCAAAGGGATGCGCCACCCAGGCAAAATACGCACCCGCGCTTTTCAGCTGCCAGCCGGGCAGCGTCTCCAGCGCCGCGCGGGTGGCATCGCGCCGGCCCAGGATCTCGAGCCGTTCGTCCGCCAGCCACTGCCGCAGGTTCGTCATCCCCCAGACCGCCCCGATCTGCCCCAGCTGCGCGGGCGAGATGGCGACCGTATCCAGAAACTTCTCCACCTCGGCCAGACGATCCTGTCCCGCGACCATTGCGCCGACACGATGTCCGGTCAGACGATAAGCCTTGGAAAAGCTGTACAGCTGGATCAGCGTCCTTTCCCAGTCAGGCCGGGACAACAGGTCATGAGGCGCACCATCGCGGCTGTCGAAATCGCGATAGGTTTCGTCCACCACCAGCGCCAGACGGTGCTGCTGTGCAAGGTCAAAGAACTGCCCCATGAGGCCCATGGGATATTCGGCGCCCGACGGATTGTTGGGCGTCACCAGCACGATTGCCCGCGTCCGTGGCGTGATCAGGGACCGTGCCATTTCCAGATCGGGCAGCATGTCGGGCCCGCAGGGCAGCGGCACGGCCTCGACTCCTGCCATGTCCAGCCACATCTTGTGGTTGAAATACCAGGGCGTCGGCAGGATGACCTGATCGCCTGCCCCGGCCAGCGTGGCGATGGCTGCGCAAAAAGCCTGGTTGCAACCCTGCGTGATCGCCACCTGCGACGGCGGGACCGTGCCGCCATAAGCGGTCGCGAATTCGGCAGCCACCGCCTCCCGCAGATCGTGGTTGCCCAAGACAGGGCCGTAGAGATGCGCTTCCGGGCGGTTCAACGCGGCTTCGGCAATGGTGCGGCGCAGACCTTCGGGCGGCGGCTCCACCGGGGCGGCCTGACTGACGTTGATCAGCGGGCGGTCGATCGGAAAGGTGACGCCGGACAGCCAGCGCCGCGCCTCCATCACCGGAGGCGCAAAGGTCGCGGCAAGAGCCGGGTTCAGCGGCGCAAGGGTCATCTCAGTTCCGTTCCAGTTGGCGAAGATCGGTCAGGTCGGGCGGCAGCGACAGATCCAGCCCAGGCGCGGGCAGGCTTGGCGCGGCCGGCACGTCCGAGGCAGGCTCGGGCGCCACTTCGGGCAGCGCGTCCTGTCCCGCGTCAGGCGCAAGGGCGGCGGGGGCCTGCGGCACGTCACGCGCCGCAGGCGCGGCGGCCGACGCGTCAGGCAGTGCCAACCCGGGTGCATCCTCGCCTGCCTCGGGCTCCGAGGGAGCCGTCATCCGGTCCTCGACCAGCAGTTCCGGCCGCGCGGTATCGCCGGCCATGGCCGCGGGCGCGGATTCGGCCGCAGGCGCGGGCACGGCTGCGGGCCCTTCCGATCCTGGACGCGGGGCGGCGTTTGCAGGCTCCGGCAGCCGGGGCGCCAGATCGCCTCCGCGCCCGAATTCCGACCCCACCGGCAGACCGACGGATCCGGCTTCGGGACCTGCAGGCATGGCCGGACGCTCGGCCGGTGCCGCCTGCGGCACGACGGGTGCCGGGGCGACCGCGACAGGATGGGAAACCTCCTGCCCGACCGGCAGCAGCAGCGACAACCCCGCCAGCGCAGCCACTCCCAGCAGCCCGCCATGAAGCGTGCCTGTCAGAAATTCCCTTGCCATCAGCCTCGATCCGCCTTTTCTTCCTGCGCGATCCGTTTTGCCCGGTCTTGACCCCCGGTCGCGCTTTGCCCCATCTATAGCGGACGCTTTTCCGGGGGGGAACCGCCCCCACAGCTCTGGCCGCAAGGTGCCCCGATGATCCTTTTGATCGACAATTACGACAGCTTCACCTGGAACCTGGTCCATTATCTGGGCGAGGCCGGAGCCGAAGTCGTCGTGCGGCGCAACGACCAGTTGAGCGTAGACGAGGCGCTTGCGATGGACGCGGACGGTATCGTCATCTCTCCCGGTCCCTGCGATCCGGCGCAGGCGGGGATCTGCCTCGACCTGATCCGTGCGGCATCCGAACGCGCAATGCCGATTCTGGGTGTCTGCCTGGGCCATCAGTCCATTGGCGAGGCCTTCGGCGGCAGGATCGTGCGCGCCAACCGCATCCTGCATGGCAAGGTCGACGCGATCAGCCATGATGGCACCGGCGTCTTCACAGGCCTGCCCTCTCCCCTGAAGGCCACGCGCTATCACTCCTTGACGGTCGAACCCGAGAGCCTGCCGGATTGCCTCCGCGTCACGGCGACATCGGACGACGGCACGATCATGGGACTGGTTCATCGGGATCTGCCCATCGAGGGCGTGCAGTTCCACCCCGAATCCATCGCCTCCGAACATGGACACGAAATGATCCGCAGCTTCCTGGCGCGCAGCACGCGCAGCAAGGACGCCGCATGACCGATATCCGCCCCCTGATCGGAATTGCCGCCAACCGCCCGCTGACCGGAACCGAGGCAGAAACCGCCTTTTCGGCCCTTTTCGACGGGGCGGCGACGCCCGCGCAGATCGGGGGCTTGCTCATGGCGCTGCGCGTGCGCGGTGAAACGGTTGACGAGATCGCCGCGGCAGCCCGTGCCATGCGCGCCCGGATGAACCGCGTGACGGCGCCCGAAGGCGCGATGGACATCGTCGGCACCGGAGGCGACGGCAAGGGCACGCTGAACATCTCGACCGCCACGGCCTTTGTCGTGGCCGGCGCGGGTGTACCGGTGGCCAAGCACGGCAACCGCAACCTGTCATCGAAATCCGGGGCGGCGGATGCGCTGGTCAAGATGGGCATCAATGTCATGGGTGGCCCCGTGATCGCCCAGGCGGCGCTGGATCAGGCCGGTATCTGCTTCATGATGGCGCCCATGCACCACCCGGCCATGCGCCATGTCGGCCCCCCGCGCGCAGAACTGGGCACAAGAACCGTCTTCAACCTGCTGGGACCATTGACCAATCCTGCTTCGGTGCGCCACCAGCTGACAGGCGCCTTCAGCGCCCACTGGATCCGTCCGATGGCCGAAGTGCTGCGCGATCTTGGCTCCACCTCGGCCTGGCTGGTTCATGGGGGCGACGGCACGGATGAACTGTCGATTGCAGAGGACAGCCAGGTCGCGGCGCTTAAGGACGGGCAGATCACCGAGTTTGCCGTCGCGCCCGAGGATGCGGGTCTGCCCCGCCATCCCTTCGAGGCCATCATTGGAGGCGAGCCCGCCCAGAACGCCGCTGCATTCCGCGCACTGCAGGACGGCTAAAGCAGCGCTTATCGCGATGCCGTCCTGCTGAACGCCGCCGCCGCCCTGCTGGTCGCGGGCAAGGCGGCCGACCTGCGCGAAGGGGCCGCCATGGCCGCCGAATCGATTGACAGCGGTGCGGCAAAGGCCCGTCTCGTCGCACTGGCACAAGTCACGGGGGCACCTGACGCATGAAGCCGCCCGCCGCCTGGTCGCATCTACCCTTCTTTCAGAGCGAATGGCCGCCCATCCGGCAGCGGCTCGAACACGAGACGTTCCTTCCCGGACCCGACCGCGTCTTTGCCGCGCTGGAGGCCACCCCGCCCGAACGCAGCCGCGTCGTCATCTTGGGCCAGGATCCTTACCCCACACCGGGGCATGCGAACGGCCTCGCCTTTTCCGTCACCCCGACCACGACTCTGCCCCGTTCACTCAAGAACATCTTCACGGAGCTCGAGGCCGACCTGGGGTCCGTTCCTGCGACAGGCGATCTGTCGTTCTGGGCGCGTCAGGGCGTGCTGTTGCTGAACAGTTCACTCAGCGTGCTGCCGGGACAGGCGGGTGCGCATGCCGGCTGGGGCTGGGACGAACTGGCCCGGCAGGTTGTCACCGAGGCGCAGCGCCACGGACCGCTGGCCTTCCTGTTGTGGGGCAACCACGCAAAAAAGACCTTGGCGGGACTGCCTCGCCCGCAGGACCTGGTGATTGCGACCGCCCATCCCTCGCCCTTGTCGGCCCGGCGCGGGTTCTTTGGCAGCCGCCCGTTCAGCCGCATCAACGGCTGGCTGCAGGATCAGGGCATGACACCGATCGACTGGACCGGGTGAACCGCCCTCTTTCCACCGCTGGCCGGTCCGGTTAGAACGGAAGGCATGGATATTCTCGACAAGATCAAGGTCTACAAGCTGGATGAGATCGCAGCCGCCAAGGCGCTGCGTCCGCTGGCCGATGTGGAGGCCGCTGCCCGTGCCGCCCTGGCCCCCCGGGGCTTTGCCCGCGCCTTGGACAAGGCTGCGGCCGATGGTCCAGCGCTGATCGCCGAAATCAAGAAGGCCAGCCCATCCAAAGGGTTGATCCGGCCTGATTTCGACCCGCCGGCACTGGCGCGCGCCTATGAAGCGGGGGGTGCGGCCTGCCTGTCGGTCCTGACCGACGGTCCCAGCTTTCAAGGGGCGCCCGAATTCCTGACGTTGGCCCGCGACGCCTGCACCCTTCCGGCGCTGCGCAAGGATTTTCTTTATGACACCTATCAGGTGGCCGAGGCGCGGGCATGGGGGGCCGATTGCATCCTGATCATCATGGCCTCGGTCGATGATGCCCTGGCGGCCGAACTGGAGGATGCCGCGTCCCACTGGGGCATGGATGTGTTGATCGAGGTTCACGATGCGTCAGAACTGGACCGCGCGATGCGCCTGAACTCGTCCCTGATCGGCATCAACAACCGCAATCTCAAGACCTTCGAGGTGACACTTGATGTCACGCGCGAACTGGCACCCCGCATCCCGGGCGATCGGCAGGTCGTTTGCGAAAGTGGCCTTTTCACGTCTGACGATCTTCATCAGATGATGCAGGCAGGGGCCCACCGCTTCCTGATCGGCGAAAGCCTGATGCGGCAACAGGATGTCACGGCGGCCACGCGTCAGATCCTGGATGTGGCAGCATGACCCTGACCCATTTCGATCAAGCCGGCCAAGCCCATATGGTCGATGTGTCGGGCAAGCCGGACACTGCGCGTGAAGCGGTGGCGACGGGCCATGTCGTCATGTCCGCCCAAACCTTGGTCCTTGCACAAGGTGGCGCCCAGAAAGGCGACGTTCTGGGCGTCGCACGTCTGGCCGGCATCATGGGCGCCAAGCGCACTGCAGACCTGATCCCGCTGTGCCACCCGTTGCCGATCGCCAAGGTTTCGCTGGACCTGGTGCCGGATCCCGATCTTCCTGGCATCCGCGTCACGGCCACCGTGCGCACCACCGGCCGCACCGGGGTCGAGATGGAAGCGTTGACAGCGGTGACCACCGCCTGCCTGACAATCTATGACATGCTGAAAGCCGCTGAAAAGTCGATGAAGATCGAGGGTATCCGCCTCTTGCGCAAGGAGGGCGGCAAGTCCGGCCTGTACGAGGCCGAGACGTGATCACCGTCGATGAGGCGCTGGCCCATGTCCTGTCGCTTGCGCAACCGCCCCGTCCCGAGGTGGTGCCCTTGGCCAAGGCGCATGGCCGCGCGTTGCTGGAACCGGCACAGGCCCGCTTGACGCAGCCGCCCTTTGACGCATCGGCCATGGACGGCTATGCCATGCATGCCGCAGATATTGCCGAACCGTTGACGGTGATCGGCACCAGCGCCGCCGGACATCCCTGGACGGGCACAGCCCGGCAGGGCACGGCGGTGCGGATCTTCACCGGCGCGCCTGTACCCGCGGGCTATGATCATGTCGAACTGCAGGAAAATGTCCGCCGGGATGGGGACCACATCACTGTCGAGACACGATCGCAAGGCAGCAATATCCGCAAACGCGGCAACGATTTCTGCGAAGGCGACGCTTTTCCGGCGGGCAGGCGCCTGACTGCCTCCGACGTCGGCCTGCTGGCGGCAATGAACCTGCCGCAAGTGACCGTCGCGCGCAGGCCACTGGTGGTGATCCTGGCAGGTGGCGATGAACTGCTCGCTCCGGGCAGCGCTCCACAGCCAGGCCAGATCATCAGTTCCAACGATCTGGCCGTGGGTACCCTGGCCGAAGAGGCTGGGGCCGAGGTCCGGATCCTGCCCATCGCGCGCGACACCGAGGACAGCCTGACCGAACGCTTCGCCGCGGCACGGGATGCCGATCTGCTGGTCACCATCGGCGGAGCCTCTGTCGGCGATCATGACCTGATCGGTAGGGTTGCCGCCGATCAGGGGCTGGAACGTTCGTTCTACAAGATCAGGATGAGGCCCGGAAAGCCGCTTCTGGCCGGGCGATTGTCAGCAGCCGCGATGCTGGGCCTGCCGGGAAATCCCGTTTCTGCAATCACTTGCGGCTTGCTCTTCATGCAACCTCTGATCAAGGCGATGCTCGGGCTGCCACCGGGTCTTCGGCAGTCGCGAGCCCGGCTGAAGCATGCAATTCCGGCCGAGGGACCGCGCCAGCACTATCTCCGCGCGCAACTCTCCCCGGGCCCCGACCTGCCACTGGTCGCCCCCTTCCGGGATCAGGACTCGGCGCAACTGTCGCTGATGTCGCAGGCCGACGCCTTGCTTGTTCGCCCTGCCGACGACCCTGCGCGCGAGGCGGGGGACATCATGGACGTGATCCTGCTTCGCGATTGAGGATTAACTGAATTTTCACCGGCCTCTGGTCTGATGATTGACGTGATTCTGGCCTTGGGCTAGAACATTGAAAGAACATTAGCACGAGGCAGGGCCATGTTGACCAAGAAGCAGATCCAGCTGCTCGAATTCATCCAGAAGCGGATGTTGCGCGACGGCGTTCCTCCTTCGTTCGACGAAATGAAGGACGCGCTGGACTTGCGCTCCAAGTCGGGCATCCACCGCTTGGTCACAGCGCTTGAAGAGCGCGGCTTCATCCGGCGCCTGCCCCATCGCGCCCGCGCGTTGGAGGTGCTGCGGCTGCCCGATGCACTGTCCCACCTGAATGGCAATGCACCCGAAGAACGCCCGGCATTCGAGCCACGGGTCATTTCCAACAGCCGTCCTCCCCGCCCGCGTGGTGCGCTGACGATCACGGACAGCCCTGCGGTTCAGTTGCCGCTGATGGGCCGGATCGCGGCCGGCGTTCCGATCGAAGCCATTTCCGAGGTTTCTCACCATGTCGCCGTGCCGGGCACGATGCTGTCGGGACGCGAGCATCATTACGCGCTGGAGGTTACTGGCGACTCGATGATCGACGCCGGAATTAACGATGGCGATGTGGTCGTGATCCGCGAACAGGACACGGCCGAAACGGGCGACATCATCGTGGCGCTTGTCGACAATCAGGAAGCCACGTTGAAGCGTTATCGGCGCAAGGGTTCGATGATCGCGCTGGAGGCTGCCAATCCGGCTTACGAAACCCGCCTTCTGCCCGAAAACAGGGTTCGCATCCAAGGTCGTCTTGTTGGGCTGATCCGCAGCTACTGAGGAAGCTGATGCGCTGACCTTCCGGTCAGTGCGTCAAAAAGCCCGGACCGGCACGGGACAGCAATTCTCGTGCCAGATCGTCTCCCATCTGCGGTCCGTCGCCCATTGCGCCATGGCGTATTGCGGAAACCACCTCGGTTCCGTCCGGACGAAGGATCTCGCCGCGCAGGATCAAACGGCCGTCCGATATTTCAGCAAGACCGGCAATCGGTGTTTGGCAAGAACCGTCCAGTCGGGCCAGAAACGCCCGTTCGGCTGCGATACGCTGTCCGGTGGAGTGGTCGTGGATCGGCCTCAGCAGCTCTGCAGCCATCGGATCGTTGACGCGTCTTTCCACTCCAATGGCGCCTTGGGCAACGGCCGGCAGCATTTCGGCAGGATCGATGGCGCTGCGGGCAACCTGTTCCATGTTCAGACGTGACAGTCCGGCCATGGCCAGAAACGTCGCCATGGCGACCCCGTCTTCAAGTTTCTTCAGACGCGTCTGCACATTGCCGCGAAACTCCACAACCTTCAGGTCCGGCCGACGATGCAGCAGCTGCGCCCGGCGCCGCAGGCTCGAGGTGCCGACCACTGCCCCCGAAGGCAGGTCGCCGATCGAACCGACGTGGGGGCTGACAAATGCGTCACGCACATCCTCTCGCGGCAATAGGCAGTCGATCAGCAAGCCCTCGGGCTGCAGGGTCGGCATGTCCTTCATCGAATGCACGGCCAGATCGATGTGCCCTTGGATCAGCGCATCTTCGATCTCGCGCGTGAAAAGCCCCTTACCGCCGATCTCGCTCAACGGGCGGTCCAGAACGCGGTCTCCGGTGGTCTTGATCACGACGATCTCGAAGGCCTCGGACGGCAGATCATGCGCAGCCATCAGGCGGTTGCGCGTTTCATGGGCCTGGGCCAGCGCAAGGGCCGATCCGCGGGTACCGATCTTGAGCGGGCGGGAGGGGTCGGGCATCTGTGTCATGCCGATCCCATAGCGGCAGGGCGTCCGCTTGACAACGCCCCCCGCCTCGCCTTCAAGGGGCGCAGGAGGCCTCATGACCAAACTGATGCTGCGTGCCTTGGCTGGCGAAACATTGCCCACCCCGCCGATCTGGATGATGCGCCAGGCTGGGCGCTATCTGCCGGAGTACCGGGCCACGCGCGCGCAGGCAGGCGACTTTCTGTCGCTGTGCTACAACCCGGAACTGGCGGCCGAGGTGACCTTGCAGCCGATCCGGCGCTTCGGTTTTGACGCGGCGATCCTTTTCGCGGACATCCTGCTTGTCCCGCAGGCCTTGGGCGCCGACCTGTGGTTCGTTACCGGCGAAGGACCGCGGCTGTCCACGATCACATCTGCCGCCGACATGGTCCGGCTGAAGCCCGCAAATGAGATCCATGACCGCTTGGACCCGGTTTACCAGACGCTGCGCATCCTGTCGCGCGAACTGCCCCGTGAAACGACGCTGATCGGCTTTGCCGGAGCGCCCTGGACGGTTGCGACTTATATGATCGCAGGTCGCGGAACGCGCGATCAGGGACCGGCTCATGCGTTCAAAGCAGCCGATCGCACCAGCTTCGCGGCGCTGATCGACCTGATCACCGAAGCGACCATCCTTTATCTGTCGCGACAGATCGAAGCGGGGGCCGAGGTGGTCAAGCTGTTCGACAGTTGGGCCGGCAGCCTGAAAGGTCAGGATTTCGACGACTTCGCACTGGCCCCGGCCAAACGCATCATCGCCGCGCTGAAACAGCGCCATCCGGGCATTCCCATCATCGCCTTTCCGCGCGAGGCCGGGGACCGTTATGTCGGATTTGCTCAGGCGACCGGTGCCGACTGTGTGGCACTGGACAATTCGGTGGCGGCCGACTGGGCCGCGCAGCACGTCCAGACCGGCGGCTGCGTGCAGGGAAATCTGGACCCGCGGCACATGGTCACGGGGGGGCCCGACCTGGTGGCCGAGGCACAGCGCATCACCCGGACCTTCCGCGGCGGACCCCATATCTTCAACCTAGGCCATGGCATCACGCCGGACGCGGATCCCGACAACGTCGCGCGGATGATCGAGGCGGTCCGGACGGCCTAGCGGGCGACCGCACCGGCATATCCGTTGCGCCGCAGGTCGTTCAAGGCCGCGATCAGGGTTTGCAGGTCCGCAAAAGGTCCCGCCATGATCATCCGCTGCACCTTGCCGTCCTTTTCGCTGCGGGTCTGGGCCGTGGGATAGCCCCGTGCGGCCAACGCGCGCAGCACGATCATCGCGTTCTCCCCGTCCGCAAAGCGTCCCACGCTGACATATCGTGCCGATGCCGGGATCATCTCGGCACCGGGCGCCGCTGTCTTGGCAGCATCAGGCGCTTTGGCAGGCTTGGCCGCAGCCGGGCGCGCGGGCGCGGCGGGTTTCGGGGCGGAAGGCTTTGGTCTGGCCGCAGGCGCGCGCCGATCGGCGGCCGGTCGGGGCGCAGCAGCGGTTTCCTGGACCGCAGGCGCGGCCGATGAAGCAACTGCCCTGGATCGACTGGCCGGAACAACAGGCGCGAAGGCCGGCACGGCCGGGTCGAGGCGCATGCCTGGACAAAGCCCCAGTGCAGGCTGCCCCGCCGCCGTCGGATCGGGGCGATAGCCCATCTTGGCGCACACCTCGGGCGAGGGCATGACGCCGCTGGCGCTGTGCAATGCGGGCGCCACGGCGATGGCATCCTGCAGCGCCGTCTGCACAGGGCTGGGCCGCGTGGCAGGCGCCGGTTCTGCCCGCACCTCGCCCGGCCGTGGGTCCGAATGCCATTCGCCCGGACGCAGCTCGCGGGACAACTGCTCCATCAACTGGGCCGCGGGGTCCGGGGGCGCCGATTCGCTCAGCGGCAGCACGCGGTCGGCGGCAGCGTCCTGCCGCCGCGCCCCGAGGCTGGGGGGAAAGCCGCAGAGCGGTTGCCCTGCCCCGTCCAGCCGCGCCCGCCAGCGTCCTTCGGCCCGGCTGAAGACACAGCCCTGCCCATCGATGTACTGCGCGCCCGAAAACCCGTCGGGCGGTGGAGGCACGGGCGAAGCCCAGGCAGGATGGCCCAGCATCAGTAAAGCCGCAATTCGCCATTTGCCGTTCATCGTGTACCCATCCGCAAGTTCCACGCGACCATAAGGGAGCAACGTTGAAACGGGGGTTAACGCGGCGCGATTATTTGGTCCCGAACATCCGGTCGCCGGCATCGCCCAGGCCCGGCACGATATAGCCGTGATCGTCCAGCCGCTCGTCCAGCGCCGCCGTGAAGATCGGCACGTCGGGATGAGCCTCGCGCATGCGCTCGACGCCTTCGGGGGCAGCCAGCAGGCACAGGAAGCGCAGGTTCTTGGCGCCGCGCTCTTTCAGCATGTCGATGGCCGCGACCGAGGAATTGCCCGTCGCCAGCATCGGATCGACCACGATGGTCATACGCGCGTCCAGTTCGCGCGGCACCTTGCAATAATATTCCACCGGCTTCAACGTCTCGGGGTCGCGGTACAGGCCGACAAAGCCCACGCGTGCACCGGGGATCAGTTCCAGGATCCCGTCCAGCAGACCATTTCCCGCCCGCAGGATCGAGATCAGGGCCAGCTTCTTTCCTTCCAGCGTGGGTGCGTCCATTTCGCAGATCGGCGTTTCGATCCGCATGGTGGTCACCTCCAGCTCTCGCGTGACCTCATAGGCCAGCAGCAGGCTGATCTCGCGCAAAAGGCGACGGAAACCAGCGGTCGAGACGTCCTTCCGCCGCATGATCGACAGCTTGTGCTGCACCAGCGGGTGATCGACGATGGTCAGATGGGGCATCAGGCAAGGTCCTTTTTCAGCCGGTCCCGAGTCGCCGGATCGCAGAACGCGGCCTCGGCGGCCCAAAGGTTGATCTGTCGGAACTCGGTATCGCCCCAGCCGAAGGTGGTGGCAAGCCGGTCGTATTCCCGGCGCATCGTGGTATGGAAAAAGGGCGGGTCGTCGGTCGAAATGGTCACGCGCACCCCCGCATCCGCCAGCCGCGCGATGGGATGCGCGGACCAGTCGGGATAAACGCCAAGGGCGACGTTCGAGCCGGGACAGACCTCCAGCGTGATCTCCCGCTCGGCCAAGTCGCGCACCAGCTGCGGATCCTCGATCGCCCGGACACCATGGCCGATGCGCGTGCAGCCCAGGTCCAGCGCCTGCCGGACGCTGGCCGGCCCGCCCCATTCGCCGGCATGGCAGGTCAGGCCCAGCCCCGCCTCGCGCGCGCAGTCAAAGCTCCAGGCGAAATCGGTGGCCTTGTGCATCTGCTCGGCCCCGCCCATGCCAAAGCCGGTAATCCAGCCGCCTGCGGTTTCCGCCGCACACAGCGCCGACTTGCGAGCCCGATCAGGACCGAAATGCCGGATGGCGGTGACGATGCCGCGGCTGTCGATGCCCTGGTTGCGGGCCTTGTCGGCAACCTCGGTCATGGCGGCCAGGTAATCGCGCCATGCCGACAGATCCGCGCCGCCGCAGAACTCGGGCGAAACGAACAGTTCGGCATAGATGACGCCCTCCTCGGCGCAGCGCTCCAGAACCTCGGCCAGCAGACGGGCGTAATCCTGCGGCGTCGTCAGGACACTGGTCGCCGCTTCATAACAGCGCAGAAAGCCTGCAAAACCGTCATAGGCATAGGCACCGCGTTCATCGAAGACCCCGCTCAGGTCGGCGCGCTTTTCCTTGGCGATGCCGCGGATGAAGTCGGGAGGCGCCGCCCCCTCCAGATGCAGGTGCAGTTCGATCGTCTTCACAGAAAGCTTGCTCCGTATCGGGGGGCCGGCAGGCCCAGATGCGACAGGATCGAGGCGCCAATGTCGCTGAAACCCACCAACCCGATGCAGCCTGTTCCGGCCCCGTGCACCAGCACCGGCACGCGTTCGCGCGTGTGATCGGTGCCGCGCCAGGTTGGATCATTGCCGTGATCGGCCGTGAAGATGGCCACATCCCCCGGCCCCAGCGTCTTCAGAAACCGTGAAGCCACGCCGTCGAACCATTCGAGTTGCCGCGCATATCCCTCGACATCACGCCTGTGGCCATGATTCGTGTCGAACTCGACGAAGTTGGCGAAGGTCAGGCTGCCGGGTTCCGCATCGCGGCCAAGGCTCAGCAGATGCTCGGCCAGATCGGCGTCTGACCCACCCTTGTGCAGATGCGAGATGCCGCGTTGGCTGAAGATGTCGCCGATCTTGCCGATGGCATGGGTGACGCGCCCTGCCCCTTGGGCAATATCTAGAATCGTCTGGCCCGGCGGGGCGATGGCAAAATCCCGACGGTGACCGGTGCGCCTGAAGTCTCCGGACTGTCCTACGAACGGACGCGCAATGACCCGGCCCACGCGCATCGCATGCAGCATCGGCGCAAGGTCGCGGCACAGGGCGACCAACCGCTCAAGGCCGAAAACCTCTTCATGGGCCGCGATCTGCAGCACGCTGTCGGCCGAAGTATAGCAGATGGGCCAACCCGTCCGCAGATGCTCCGGCCCCCAATCGTCGATGACCTGCGTCCCCGAGGCATGACAGTTCCCGAGGATCCCTTCGGTTCCCGCCAACTGGCAGATCCGTTCCGTCACGGCGGGCGGAAAGGCGGGCTGCGTGTCCGGAAAGAATTGCCAGTCCCAAGGCACGGGAACGCCTGCGATCTCCCAATGCCCCGAAGGCGTATCCTTGCCGCGCGAGGTTTCCGTGGCGGCGCCCCACAGCCCTTTGGGCTGCGCCTGCAGCCCCGGAGCCTGCAGGCCGGAGGCCAGGTGAACGGCCGCGCCCAGGCCCAGCCCGCCCAATATGGGCAGCTTCAGCCGGCCGGCCTCTGCAATATGACCAACGGTGTTGGCGCCCGTGTCCGGCAGGCCGTCATTGAAAAAATCGTCGGCATCCGGTGCCCCGCCGATGCCCACGCTGTCCATCACGATCAGGAAGGCACGGCTCATGCGGTGATCCTGTCGCGGACCAGCGGGCCAGGGATCCCGGCCTCGCCTACGGAATAGGCGGCCTGAACGGCGGCGATGGCCACCTCGGCGGCGGTGTCGTCGGCGGCATGAACCATGGCCAGCGGATTCTGGGGGCTGACAGGTTCCCCCAGCTTGGCCAGGCGATCCAGCCCCACGCGCGGGTCGATCCGCTCATCCGCGCGGACGCGGCCGCCACCTAGGGCCAGCACGGCATGTCCCAACAGAGCCACATCGATTCGCGATACATGACCCACGGGCGCAGGGACCGGACGCACCACCGGCGCCGGCGTCAGGTGCATCTCGGGCCGGTCCAGCAGGTCGCGCGGTCCGCCCTGCGCGGCCACCATACGGGCAAAGACCTCGGCGGCCTGGCCGCTGTCCAGAACCGCGCCCAGACCCTCCGCCGGCTGACCGGCCAGCGCCAGGCACTCCGCCGCAAGGGCCAGCGTCAGGTCGCGCAGCGCACCGGTTTCGCCCGACAGGACGCGGATCGCCTCGGCCACCTCCAGCGCATTGCCTGCGCTGCGCGCCAGCGGCTGGTCCATGTCGGTGATCAACGCGGCCGTCCGGCAGCCTGCGCCATTGGCGGTTTCGACCAGCGCGCGGGCCAGCCGCTCGGCACTGTCGGGCTTCTTCAGGATGGCACCGGAACCGGCCTTCACGTCCAGCACCAGCGCATCCAGTCCCGCCGCCAGTTTCTTTGACAGGATCGAGGCCGTGATCAGGTCGATGGATTCCACCGTGCCGGATTCGTTGCGAATTGCATAAAGCCTGCGGTCTGCCGGGGCCACGTCGCCCGTGGCCGAGACGATGGCGCAACCGACCGTGCGGACAATGCGGCGAAAGTCATCCTCGGGCTGGTCGCAGACAAAGCCGGGGATCGCCTCCAGCTTGTCCAGCGTGCCGCCGGTATGGCCCAGCCCCCGCCCCGAGATCATCGGCACGAACACCCCCCTTGCCGCCAGCAGCGGCGCCAGGACCAGGCTGACCGCGTCGCCGATTCCCCCTGTCGAATGCTTGTCCACCACCGGTCCCGACAGGTCCCATTGCAGGACATGACCCGAATCGCGCATGGCGCGCGTCAGGGCGACCCGCCCCTTGGGGCCCGTTCCCTTGGTCAGCACGGCCATGGCAAAGGCGCCGGCCTGTGCGTCGCTGACAGAACCGTCGGCCAAGCCCTGTGCGACCAGCGCAGCGCCGGGCCCGTCCAGCCCGCGCCCGTCGCGGATGGCAGCGATTACCGGACGCGGATCGGTCATGTGCGGGCCATGTGTCCCGCATCGAAACTGCCGGGCAGCAGTTCGGCAATGGTGGTCTGAAGGGTCGCTCCGTCGGTCGTGGCCAAAAGAACCGGCGTATCGCCTGCCGCGAATTCGGCCAGCCGCTGCCGGCATCCGCCGCAGGGCGGGACGGGGGTCGGGCTGTCCGCGATGACCGCAACCTCCACCAGCTGCGTTTCGCCGGCCGCGACCATGGCGGCGATGGCGCCCGACTCGGCGCAGGTTCCTTCGGGATAGGACACGTTCTCAACGTTGCAGCCGCGATATATCTGGCCCGAAGCGCCACGCACCGCTGCGCCCACCTTGAACTTCGAATAAGGCACATAGGCCCGTTCGCGCACGTCGCGCGCCGCATCCAGCAATGACATGATCTGGTCCTTCCTGTCGTCCTGTTCGCATTTCTGCGCTTGCCCGCGCGGTTGCGCAAGCGGCCTGCACCACAGCTGATCATCAAACCCCGCTGTTCGGCGCCATGGATATGGTTTAACGGTAAACCAATTCCGAAATCGGAGGGATGAAGATGGAAGAACGCAGGCAGGACAGCGCACGGCAGGCGGCGCTGGATTATCACGAATTTCCGCGACCGGGTAAGCTGGAAATCCGCGCGACCAAGCCCATGGCGAATGGTCGCGACCTGTCGCGCGCTTATTCCCCCGGCGTCGCCGAAGCCTGTCTGGAGATCAAGGCCGATCCCGCCAATGCAGCCCGTTATACCAGCCGCGGCAACCTCGTGGCCGTTGTCAGCAACGGAACGGCCGTGCTGGGTTTAGGCAATATCGGCGCACTGGCCTCCAAGCCGGTGATGGAGGGCAAGGCTGTCCTGTTCAAGAAATTCGCCAACATCGATTGCTTCGACATCGAAGTGAACGAGCCCGACCCCGTCAAGCTGGCCGAGATCGTCTGCGCGCTGGAGCCGACCTTTGGCGCCATCAATCTGGAAGACATAAAGGCCCCCGACTGTTTCATTGTCGAAAAACTGTGCCGCGAACGGATGAACATCCCGGTCTTTCACGACGACCAGCACGGCACGGCTATTGTCGTGGGTGCGGCGGCAACGAATGCCCTGCGCATCGCAGGCAAGCGCTTTGAAGATATCAAGATCGTTTCCACCGGCGGGGGCGCGGCAGGCATCGCCTGCCTCGACATGCTGCTGAAGCTGGGCGTCCGGCGCGAAAACGTCTGGCTCTGCGACATTCACGGCCTGGTGCATGAAGGCCGGGTCGAGGACATGAACCCGCAAAAGGCGGCCTATGCACAGGCCAGCGACAAGCGCGTCCTGTCCGAGGTCATCGACGGGGCCGACCTGTTCTTGGGCCTGTCGGGGCCTGGTGTGCTGACCTCCGACATGGTGGCGCGCATGGCCGCGCGCCCGATCATCTTTGCCTTGGCCAACCCGAACCCGGAAATCGACCCCGAGGCGGCGCGCGCCGTGTCCCCGGACGCGATCATCGCCACCGGCCGCAGCGATTTTCCGAACCAGGTGAACAACGTCCTCTGCTT
>NZ_JBKGUN010000232.1:0-6545 GCF_046462195.1 Paracoccus sp. (in: a-proteobacteria)
GTCGCCGACGTTTTCCCGGGTGATCTGGTCCAGCTCAGAATAGCGCTGGTTGGCATAGTTCCCAGTCTGAATGGCCCATTGTTCCGGTTTGGCCGTTTCCGTCATGACGCTTTCGTTCGCATAGGCCGACGCGCCCGTCAGAAGCAGCGCGACAGCCGCGCTGTTCAAGAGATGTTTCATAGAAGTGCTCCTCCGCTCCTGGATCCAGCGCCGCAAGTTCCTCCGCCCGCGGCTGCCCATACCCAAGTGTTGGTTGCGCACCTCCTTGCGTCAATCAACGGCCCTGCCATATGCCCCTAAAGTCTTATGGGGAATTGGCAGGGCCACCGGGAAGATTTGGCAAATCGCCTATGCCAGTCGTTCGGCGTGCCAGAACACGTGATCGCCCATCAGGCTTTGCACGAAGAAGTAGCTGTGGTCATAGCCAGCCTGCATCCTGAACTGGCCAGGCTGACGGCGCTCCATCATGGCATGTGCCAACGATTCGGGCTTGAGCAGGTCCAGAAACTGATCGGCGCTGCCCTGATCGATCAGCACCTCGCCAGGATAGCCGCGGTCGCGCATCAGAAGGGTGGAGTCATGCGCCCGCCATGTCTCGCGATCATCGCCCAGATAGGCGGTGAACTGCTTGCGGCCCCAGTCGGACTCGGTCGGGTGGGCAATGGGCGCAAAGGCCGAAACGGATTTGTACCGATCCGGATGCGTCATGGCGATGGTCAGGGCGCCATGCCCCCCCATCGAATGGCCACTGATACCCATCGCATCGCGATCGATGGCAAAGTTGTCGCTGACCAGTTCGGGCAGTTCATGAACGATGTACTGCCACATCTTGAAGTGAGGCTTCCAAGGGTCCTGCGTCGCGTTCACATAAAAGCCGGCGCCCTGCCCCAGATCATAAGCTTCGTCGTTGGCAACGCCTTCCCCGCGTGGCGATGTGTCGGGAAAGATGATGGCGATGCCCGCTTCGTCGCACCACTGCTGGGCCGCAGCCTTGGTCATCGCGTTTTCATGTGTGCAGGTCAGGCCGGACAGATACCACAACACCGGGACGCGGCCGTGCTGCGCAAGTTCGGGCAGGAAGACCGCAAAGGTCATGTCGGTTCCGGTCGATTGCGAATGATGGCGGTAAACGCCTTGGGTGCCGCCAAAGCTGCGGTTTTCAGACAGGGTCTCAAGGCTCATTCGTGTCTCCCTTCAGGGTTTGGAACATGACCAGCGCATCCACCGGCCCCAACTGTGGGTGAAGAAACGCGTCCGGCAGGCGGCCCACAATGGAAAAACCCGCTTTCTGCCACAAATGGACGGCATCGGCATTGGTGGACACGACGAAATTGAACTGCATGGCCCGGAAGCCCTGGTCGCGAGCCCAAGCCTTGGCGTGTTCAACCAGCGCACGCGCCACACCGCGCCCCCTGGCCTCTGGGTCCGTCGCAAACGAGGCATTTGCCACATGTGATCCGCCAGCCGGGCGATTGGCGCCCACATGGCTCGTGCCCAGCACGCGGCCACCGCTTTCGGCGACAAAGGCAGTGAAAGGATGGGCAAACCAATCGGACAAAGCCTCGCCACGCGTGATGTCACGGGGGATGCAGTAGGTTTCACCGGTCCGGTAAACGGGCTGCAGGATCTGCCAGATGGCATCGTGATCGTCGGGGGTGGCGGGGCGGACCGTCAATCCGCCCTGCCCGCTCATTTCAGTTCGTCCACGCTCCGGATCACCTGACCCAGAAGGCCGTAATCCAGCGCCTCTTGCGTGTTCAGCCAGAAGTCGCGCTGCGTGTCCTTCTCGATCCGCTCGACCGACTGTCCCGTGGCTTCGGAAAAGATCTGGTTCAGGCGGTCGCGCATCAGGCGCACCTGTTCTGCCTGGATCATCATGTCCGAGGACGTGCCGCCGATCCCGCCCGAGGGCTGGTGGATCAGGAAGCGCGTATTGGGCAGGCAGTAGCGGTTTTCCTTCTTCGCGGCAACGAAGATGAGGGCTCCGGCGCTGGCCACCCAGCCCGAACCGATGGTCCGCACGGTCGGGCGGATGAACTTGATCACGTCATGGATCATGTCCCCCGATTCGACATGGCCACCAGGAGAACTGATCAGCATGTTGATCGGCTCGTCGCTGTCTTCGGCCAAGGCCAACAGGTGGGCAACGGTGCGCTGCGCCAGCTTGTCGTTGATCGCGCCCGCGACGATCACGGTGCGCGACTTGAAGTACAGCTTGCCGATCTTGTCGCCTTCGGGAAGGCCCAGTCCGCCCTCTTCCTTGTGGCGGCGGTCGTCTTCTTCCGGTTCGTCGTCGTCATCGTCCAGCCACTGGTGACGCATCGGCCTGCTCCTTGTTCTTTCTCATGGCGACGGCGGGACCAAGGCCCCGCCGTTCTATTACCTAAGCAGCGATGAAGGATCAGTAAAGGACGACCGAGCGGATGGATTCGCCATGATGCATCAGGTCGAAGCCCTTGTTGATGTCCTCGAGCGGCATGGTGTGGGTGATCATCGGGTCGATCTCTATCTTGCCGTCCATGTACCAGTCGACGATCCGGGGCACGTCTGTCCGGCCGCGGGCACCACCAAAGGCCGTGCCCTTCCAGACGCGGCCGGTGACCAGTTGGAACGGGCGGGTGCTGATCTCAGCGCCCGCTGCCGCCACGCCGATGATGACCGACTGGCCCCAGCCCCGGTGCGTGCATTCAAGTGCATCGCGCATCACCTTGGTGCTGCCGGTGGCGTCAAAGCTGTAATCCGCGCCGCCGATCTGGTCGAAAGGCGTCTTGGTCATCTCGACGATATGCTGGACGATGCCGCCGTCGATTTCCTTGGGGTTGACGAAATGCGTCATCCCGAAGCGTTCGGCCATCTCTTTCTTGTCGTTGTTCAGGTCGACACCGATGATCATGTCGGCGCCCGCCATGCGCAGGCCCTGGATCACGTTCAGACCGATGCCGCCCAGGCCGAACACGACCGCCTTGGCGCCGATCTCGACCTTGGCGGTGTTGATCACCGCGCCGATGCCGGTGGTCACGCCGCATCCGATATAGCAGATCTTGTCGAAAGGAGCGTCCTCGCGGACCTTTGCCACGGCGATTTCTGGCAGGACAGTGTAGTTCGAGAAGGTCGAGCAGCCCATGTAGTGATAGATCGGCGTGCCATCCAGCATGCTGAAGCGCGAGGTGCCGTCGGGCATCAGACCCTGACCCTGGGTTGCCCGGATACGCGTGCAGAGGTTGGTCTTGCCCGACAGGCAAGAGGCACATTCGCGGCATTCTGGGGTGTAGAGGGGGATCACGTGGTCGCCCGGCTTGACCGAGGTCACGCCCGGCCCGACCTCGACCACGACGCCTGCGCCTTCGTGGCCCAGGATCGCGGGGAAGATCCCCTCCGGATCGGCACCCGAACGGGTGAATTCGTCGGTGTGGCAAATGCCGGTCGCCTTGATCTCGACCATCACTTCACCGGCTTTGGGGCCTTCGAGATTGACCTCCATCACTTCCAGCGGTTTGCCGGCCTCGAGGGCCACGGCGGCACGGGTTCTCATTCTTTCTCTCCTATCGCCTCGTTGGGCTTTCGGTCAGGGCCAAGGGGCCGACTGTGCGGCCCCTTGGCGGTTCTTCCGGTCAGGATGGCCGATCGTCAAGCCGGCAAGGCACCTGCCCGCTTGGCCACATGGGTTGCGATCGCGTCCATCAAGGGCGGGGACAGGGCATCATAAGGCTCCAGCCCCAATTCCCGCAGGCGGGCCCGGATGCCATCCATGCGCGAGGGGTCGACACCTCCTTCGATGACCGAACTGACAAAGGCCGCGAATTCAGGTGCGGCCCAGCCCGGCTCGTTCGACAATTCGCTGTGGACGAAGTCAAGGCCGTAGAAGGGATGGTCCTTGTTCTCGATGCGTCCATACATGTGGACGCCGCACTCGCGGCATCGCTGGCGCTGGATCGGCGCATCCGGGTTGACCGTTTCCAGCTTTTCGGCGTGCTCCACAACCTCGACTGCGTCTCTCGAAACTACGGCCACCTGGCTGAAGATGGCGTCGTCGGGCTTCCAGCACTTGGTGCAGCCGCAAACATGGTTATGCGCGGTTTGTGCATTGATCCGCACCTTGACCGGGTCCGTCGCGCAATGGCACGTCAGGACGCCGCCTGAAAAGCTTGGGCTCGCTTGCTTGACACCGGCGTCGACAGCCGGGTGAATTTTTACGCCATCAGAAATCGTCATGGTCCCCTCCTCCAGGCGATCAGGCTCCTTGCAGCGTCGCGCCAACGGGAACTTTCGGCAAGTCGGAGGAAGGTGGTAGCCCGGCATGAAAAATGCCGCGCTACCTCAGGCGGTCGGTGCGCAGATGTCAGCTGGCAGGGGTCGAGGATACGCCAACCTTGGCGGGGCGCAGCAGGCGGTCATGCAGCTGGAAGCCGTTGTCCATCACCTGGATGATGTTGCCGGCAATCGTTCCGGGAACCGGGGCTTCGAACATGGCTTCATGAACGGAAGGATCGAACTTCGTGCCTGTCTCGGGACGGATGATGGTGATCCCGTGCTTGGTGAAGACGTTGGACAACTCGCGCAGGGTCAGTTCAACGCCTTCGATCAAGGCCGCTGCAGCGGTCCGCTGTTCATCGCCCACGGCATCAAGCGCGCGTGTGAGTGCGTCATGAACAGGCAACAGATCGCGTGCCAGACGCGATCCGCCGTACTGTTCTGCATCACGACGATCCTTGTCGGCCCGCTTGCGTGAATTTTCTGCATCGGCCAGGGCGCGCATCCATTTGTCGCGCAGCTCGTCCCGCTCGGCGGTCAGGCGGGCAATGGTATCGTCGCCTTCAGGGTCCGCCAACGGATCGTCCAGAAATTCGTCCATCGGTTGTTCGTTCTGCTCGGTCATCCTCATTCATCCTTTCCGGCCGGACAGCACGCGTCCGACCAGCTGCGCAGTATAATCGACGATCGGAACGATCCGGCCATAGTTCAACCGGGTCGGCCCGATGACACCCACCGCGCCTATAATTTTACGGTCGGAATTCATATAGGGTGAAACCACTAGAGCGGAACCCGAAAGTGAAAAAAGCTTGTTCTCGGACCCTATAAAGATGCGGACCCCATCCCCTTTCTCGGTCAGTTCCAGAAATTCGACAATGTCTCGTTTGCGTTCCAGATCATCGAACAAGCTGCGGATCCGGTCCAGATCAGCCAGTTCGCTGTCCAGAAGATTGGCCCGTCCCCGCACGATCAGCCGAGGATCTGCCGCCTCGGCCCCCCAGAGTGCGATCCCCGATTCCACCAGTTCGGCGGCCAGGACATCCAGTTCGCGACGGCGCGTCGCGATCTGACCAGCCAGTTGACCCCGCAGCTCGGCCAAGGTCTTTCCTTCGGCCATGGCATTGAGGAAGTTGGCAGCTTCACGCATCGAGGATGGAGTCTGGCCTGGAGGCGGCGTGAAGATGCGATTCTCGACATGTCCATCGGCAAAGACCAGAACCACCAGCGCCCGATCCGCGCCGAGGCTGACGAATTCGATATGGCGGATGGGTGCCTCGTGCTTGGGCATCAGAACCAGCGATGCGCCGCGCGTGATGGATGAAAGGGCGGTGCTGACACGGTCCAGCAGAACTCCCGTCTCCGGATCGTCGGTCCCAAGCGTCTGGTCAATGGCGGCGCGGTCGGTGGGCGTGACGTCATCCACCTCCATCATCCCGTCGACAAACAGTCGCAGTCCCATTTGGGAAGGCAGCCGTCCGGCTGATATGTGAGGACTGTCCAGCAGACCCATCAGTTCCAGATCCTGCATGACGTTGCGAATCGTGGCTGCGCTGACCTTCTCGGACAAGGTGCGCGTCAAGGTGCGCGAGCCGACGGGCTCGCCCGTGTCCAGATACGCCTCGACCACCCGGCGAAAGACTTCGCGGGATCGGTCATTCAGTTCGTTCAGCAGCGTTTCCTGGGTCATGGCCCTCGCGGGGTTGCGTGACGGTGCCCATGGGCGGTATGGGCAACCTATCTTCACGAAAAGGAACAGTCATGCGCCCTTCTGGCCGGAATCTAAGCCAAATGCGACCGATTTCAATTGAAACCGGAGTGATGCGGCATGCGGAAGGGTCCTGCCTGATCCGCTGCGGGAATACGCATGTGCTGTGCACGGCGTCCATCGAGGAGAGTCCGCCCCGTTTCCTCAAGGGAACCGGCCTTGGCTGGGTGACTGCAGAATACGGGATGCTGCCGCGTGCCACGCATACCCGCAACCGGCGAGAGGCTGCGCAGGGCAAGCAGTCGGGCCGCACGCAGGAAATCCAGCGTCTGATCGGCCGCAGCCTGCGTGCCGGCGTGGACCGCAGCGCGTTGGGTGAACGCCAGATCACCATTGATTGTGACGTGATCCAAGCTGATGGCGGCACCCGCTGCGCTTCGATCACCGGAGGCTGGGTCGCCCTGCGCCTTGCGGTGAACAAGTTGCTGAAGGCGGGCGCAATCAGTAGCGATCCGATCATCGATCATGTCGCCGCCGTCAGTTGCGGCATTTACGCCGGGCAGCCGCTGCTGGATCTGGACTATGCCGA